>NZ_JBEXCY010000018.1:84695-101344 GCF_040605515.1 Dactylosporangium sp. NPDC005572
GCGGGCGTGGGAGATGCCGTCGACGTCTTCCCCGCGCACGCGGGGGTGGTCCCACGGTGAGGTGGACGTGGTCGGTGTGCTTGTTGTCTTCCCCGCGCACGCGGGGGTGGTCCGCACAGGCCGCGGGCGTGGGAGATGCCGTCGACGTCTTCCCCGCGCACGCGGGGGTGGTCCCACCGAGTCGGGCACGCGCCGCAGGCGGTTGCGGTCTTCCCCGCGCACGCGGGGGTGGTCCGGCGGCACGAGCGGCCCCGAGCTGTCCAAGAAGGTCTTCCCCGCGCACGCGGGGGTGGTCCCACGAACGCGGAGCGGTTGTGGCTCATCAGGTGGTCTTCCCCGCGCACGCGGGGGTGGTCCGCACGGCGCCCCTGCCGAAGCCGCCGATGCGCTGTCTTCCCCGCGCACGCGGGGGTGGTCCGACCCCGCCGCCCTGCTTGTCCGGGCGGGGCGTGTCTTCCCCGCGCACGCGGGGGTGGTCCGTTCACCGTCCAGCCCAGCGAGCTGCCGAGCTGGTCTTCCCCGCGCACGCGGGGGTGGTCCCTGACCCCCGAGGAGGACGAGGCGTTCAACAAGGTCTTCCCCGCGCACGCGGGGGTGGTCCGGCAGTGCGAGGATGGGCGTCCGACGGGGGCGCGTCTTCCCCGCGCACGCGGGGGTGGTCCGATGTCGGTCACGGGTACACCACCAGCGCACCTGTCTTCCCCGCGCACGCGGGGGTGGTCCCGGGTCGCCACCTCGGCCGCCGGAGCGGTGGGTGTCTTCCCCGCGCACGCGGGGGTGGTCCCCCGAAGCCAGCCTGCCCACCGTCGTTGTTGGCGTCTTCCCCGCGCACGCGGGGGTGGTCCTTCGGACCAGGCGCGGAGGTGCTGGCCCTGCTGGTCTTCCCCGCGCACGCGGGGGTGGTCCGGAGCCGCTGGGGCGGCACGATCAGGGCGAGCGGTCTTCCCCGCGCACGCGGGGGTGGTCCGTGGCAGCGGGTCGACTCCGAGGGTCACAAGACGTCTTCCCCGCGCACGCGGGGGTGGTCCGCAACTGATCCAGTCGTATCGCATCCACAGTGTGTCTTCCCCGCGCACGCGGGGGTGGTCCCGGCAGGTACAGAATGAAGTGGAATGAACCGCCGTCTTCCCCGCGCACGCGGGGGTGGTCCTACGATCGCTGGGATCGCCTGGGAAGAAAGTGGGTCTTCCCCGCGCACGCGGGGGTGGTCCTATGCGAACGGCAATGGCAGTCCCCCGAGAGACGTCTTCCCCGCGCACGCGGGGGTGGTCCTGGGTCGACGACCTACAACACCAAAAAGCTGTTGTCTTCCCCGCGCACGCGGGGGTGGTCCCCCGTAGTCCTTCGAAAGCTTCGAAATCCACAGGTCTTCCCCGCGCACGCGGGGGTGGTCCGCCGAGGAGCCCGGTCACCGACGAGAGCAGTTCGTCTTCCCCGCGCACGCGGGGGTGGTCCGCTCCTGCCCGCGGTCGAGGCCATCGGGCAGGCGTCTTCCCCGCGCACGCGGGGGTGGTCCCACGGCGGACACCGTCTTCGTCTCCACGGCGTTGTCTTCCCCGCGCACGCGGGGGTGGTCCGGGCATGATGATCTCGGCCTCGGCCCTCGACGCGTCTTCCCCGCGCACGCGGGGGTGGTCCCTCCTTCGGGATGGTGTGCTCGGTGCCGTCGATGTCTTCCCCGCGCACGCGGGGGTGGTCCACACAAACCGCGCTCGTGCGAGACACCATCGACGTCTTCCCCGCGCACGCGGGGGTGGTCCTCAGGGGCCGGCGAGTCGACAGGTCTGCGGACCGTCTTCCCCGCGCACGCGGGGGTGGTCCTCAGAGCATGGGCGTCGGAACCGCGCGAGTCGGGTCTTCCCCGCGCACGCGGGGGTGGTCCCGGTGGCGGTCAGGGTCCGCGGTCAGTGCCCGAGTCTTCCCCGCGCACGCGGGGGTGGTCCGGCCGCGGCGCCGGCGAAACGCGCGACCAAGCGGTCTTCCCCGCGCACGCGGGGGTGGTCCCCGACCGGGACAAGTGGATCGCCGTTTTTGGGTGTCTTCCCCGCGCACGCGGGGGTGGTCCCCAGTGGCGGCACCAATAGCTGGTGGATGGAGAGTCTTCCCCGCGCACGCGGGGGTGGTCCCAGGAGGCCGGTCGAGATGACCACCAGCACGCTGTCTTCCCCGCGCACGCGGGGGTGGTCCGGTCGACTTGTCGTACTCGCCGCTGTAGTCGTCGTCTTCCCCGCGCACGCGGGGGTGGTCCTGCGATAGCCCTTGCCATAGAGCTTCAGCTGAAGTCTTCCCCGCGCACGCGGGGGTGGTCCCTTGTCCCGGAACGCCACCTCGTGGTCGGCGTAGTCTTCCCCGCGCACGCGGGGGTGGTCCGAACCCGACACTGAGGTAAGGGGGCGACCGGTGGTCTTCCCCGCGCACGCGGGGGTGGTCCATGCGCGCCGTGGGAGCCGGTGAGGGTCACACCGTCTTCCCCGCGCACGCGGGGGTGGTCCGGCGGTCGAGACGGCCCGCCCGGTCGCCGCGAAGTCTTCCCCGCGCACGCGGGGGTGGTCCCAGCCTGAATGTCGTTCTGAAGGCGGGTCGCAAGTCTTCCCCGCGCACGCGGGGGTGGTCCGTCGCCCGTCTTCCGACACACCGAGCGTTGGCCGTCTTCCCCGCGCACGCGGGGGTGGTCCCATCGAGTCGATGGTCGCGTCAGGCGCCTGCTTGTCTTCCCCGCGCACGCGGGGGTGGTCCGACGAGGTCGTGCTCCGCGTACACCGGCGCCATGTCTTCCCCGCGCACGCGGGGGTGGTCCGGCGGCGAGCAGCAGCTCGCGAGCCGTGGAGTCGTCTTCCCCGCGCACGCGGGGGTGGTCCCTCAAGGTCAAGGTCACCGGCACCCGCGAGGGTGTCTTCCCCGCGCACGCGGGGGTGGTCCACGATCCTCGTAATCAATTGCCCTACCTCCAGCGTCTTCCCCGCGCACGCGGGGGTGGTCCGGGGTGGGACACGCACACCCCGCACGGGTTCCAGTCTTCCCCGCGCACGCGGGGGTGGTCCCGGGATCACCGCCCCGCCGACGTTGCAGGCCACGTCTTCCCCGCGCACGCGGGGGTGGTCCTGGCATTCGTTCAGCTGCAGCAGGCCTACTTTGGTCTTCCCCGCCCACGCGGGGGTGGTCCTCGGTCACCCGTTACCGGTTCGGCGCCGTTTCCGTCTTCCCCGCGCACGCGGGGGTGGTCCCTGCCGGCGGGGGCGGACCCAGTGACGGACGGCGTCTTCCCCGCGCACGCGGGGGTGGTCCCACCTGACCCCAGTCGCGGGGGACCTGCCGCCAGTCTTCCCCGCGCACGCGGGGGTGGTCCAGATGTCCCAGCGGAAGCAGGGCTACGCCGCAGCGTCTTCCCCGCGCACGCGGGGGTGGTCCGGACTACCCGAAGTGCGGGTTCCCGGAGCCGGAGTCTTCCCCGCGCACGCGGGGGTGGTCCCTCGGTCGCCCAGGTCTCGTACACCTGGTCGCCGTCTTCCCCGCGCACGCGGGGGTGGTCCCGGGTGGTCACGCATCGACTGGCGCTGGATTCGGTCTTCCCCGCGCACGCGGGGGTGGTCCGGCGATCGGCATGTCGATCCGGGCGTGGGTGTAGTCTTCCCCGCGCACGCGGGGGTGGTCCCGCGAGTGCGGGCACGTCCTGCGTGAAGGTTCGGTCTTCCCCGCGCACGCGGGGGTGGTCCCAGGTCACCGAACGGCGGCTGGCCGTCCTCGACGTCTTCCCCGCGCACGCGGGGGTGGTCCGGTTCCCGACCCGAAGCGGTCCCCGTTCGGGCAGTCTTCCCCGCGCACGCGGGGGTGGTCCCTTCGGAGTCGGTGGCGGGTTGACGTGCACGTGGTCTTCCCCGCGCACGCGGGGGTGGTCCGAGCGCTTCCCGGAGCTGTTCCGCAGGGAAGAGGTCTTCCCCGCGCACGCGGGGGTGGTCCGTACGAGCGCATCCGGCAGTACGAGCCGTGACCGTCTTCCCCGCGCACGCGGGGGTGGTCCGGCGGCGGCCTGCCCACCGGCGGTGAACCGGGGCGTCTTCCCCGCGCACGCGGGGGTGGTCCCCGCTCCGCCGGCCGCTTCCGCCAACGCCGGAGGTCTTCCCCGCGCACGCGGGGGTGGTCCCGTGCCCGCCTGCTGGATGAGGTCGGTCCTCTCGTCTTCCCCGCGCACGCGGGGGTGGTCCGAGTGCTGGTGCTCATGCCAGAGCCTCCGCCTGGTCTTCCCCGCGCACGCGGGGGTGGTCCGCGTTCCCCGAGCTCGCGACCATGGCGCTCAACGTCTTCCCCGCGCACGCGGGGGTGGTCCCGTCGTCCGGACGAAGTTCTGCCCGAACCCGGAGTCTTCCCCGCGCACGCGGGGGTGGTCCGGGTTTGGGTGCCCCAGCCCGCGCGCAGTCGCCGTCTTCCCCGCGCACGCGGGGGTGGTCCCGCGCGGCTGGCGGAGGCGATGCGCGCCGAGATGTCTTCCCCGCGCACGCGGGGGTGGTCCGGCCGGCCAGCTGGCCGATCTGCTGCAGGACCGGTCTTCCCCGCGCACGCGGGGATGGTCCCCGCTGGTTCCAGCCGGTCAGCGGCGCGGAGTCGTGCTCCCCGCGCACGCGGGGGTGGTCCTCGCCAGGAATCCTGATTGGCAAGAGCGGCGGCGTCTTCCCCGCGCACGCGGGGTGGTCCCGGGTCCGTGGTCTGCGAGGGGCGTCTCGAGGAGTCTTCCCCGCCCACGCGGGGGTGGCCCCGACACGCCAGCGGCGGTGCAGTCGTCGCGGAGGTCCTCCCCGCGCACGCGGGGTGGTCCGGATGACGTCATGGGAACGCTGTTGGACAACCTGTCTTCCCCGCGCACGCGGGGGGTCCCCGAGCGCGAAGTTGGCCAGGGTCGCCTCGGCGTCTTCCCCGCGCACGCGGGGGTGGTCCGAACCAGGCGGCCCGCCAGCCCAGCACGCGGCTCAGGACTCACCGGACTCACCGACCGGGTCGATGCGCTGGGCGGAACGATCACGATCAGCAGCCCCACCGGTCAAGGCACCAACCTTCAGGTCGTACTACCCCTCGAATGCGGTCATCCGAGCACCGCTGGCCTGGCTCGTCGCCGGTGACCTGCCCATGCTCCTATTCACGCCGACAACGCTCTCGCCGGTACTGATTCTGCTGCCCGGCTTCGGCCGGGGGGCTACCGATGGGTCTCATCGACGGCGACGCTCGCGCCACTGTCGGCCCGGCGACTGCCGGCGCTACCGCTGGAATACTGAACTTCGTCGGCTGAGCAGCGAGGCGCTCGCCGGCGCCGGGTTTGGCGCCGCGTTGAGCATCTGCTGGTCGGTGCGACCGGCGACGCGATCCTGGCTCACAGCGGAGCGGCCGGGGCCCTGGTGCCGCTTGCCTCTACGCGGACAGCTGTCCGACCGTGACCAACTGCAACGCCGCGGCGCCGCCCAAGATGAGTCGTATACTCATGATTCGGGCTGATCATTACACATCAGATGTCGTCTTGCGCTACTTCGCGCTACACCCGCCGGGGTACATGCAGGCCGACTCCGACGCAGGCCTCACCGACCGGTGCTACCCCTCGGCACGCTTCTGGCAGTTGGCCCGCATGCTGGGCGAATCAGCGGGTTTTCGTGCGCCGGGGCCGGATTTCGGTACTAGCGTTGTGGTGGCACAGGGAGCGCGTTGCAGGGTGCGGAGTCGCACTTGCGCTCGTTAAGGGCCGCTTCCGTGCTGTGGCACAGGCTCACAGTCCCGCAGAACAGGAGGCAGCAATGACCGCGGGGATCGCTCATCCGATTCATGAGCACCACGGCCACATCCACGGCCCGGGCTGCGGGCATGATGCAGTCGAGCACGTCGGCCACGTTGACTACGTTCACGACGGGCACCAGCATCACGCCCACGACGGGCATTACGACGAGTGCGCCGTCGGAGATCATTCCCCCTCCGAACCGCACGACCATGAACACGGCGATCACTGTGGCCATGTCGCGGTGCGTCACGGCGATCACGTCGACTACATCCACGACGGGCACGTTCATCGACAGCACGAGGGGCATTACGACGAGTGCGCCTCCGGGGCGCATGTGATGGCCGAAGAACACACTCACGTACACGGGGGCGGATGCGGCCATTCTCCCGTTCTGCACGGCGACCATCTTGACTACGTGCACGATGGGCATCGGCACGCCGCCCACGAAGGCCACTACGACGAACACTAACCTTTTGAATCACGAGGCGTCGACATCTGGTTGACGCCTCGCCCTGGAGGCTCTGGAAGCCCGCCCAGGTGCCGGCCGCCCGTCGAGCGTGGCATGCCGACCTCGCGCGGAATCTCCCACACTGCCGACGAGGCGACCCCCGATCCCGACCTCGAACAACTCGCCATGCTCCTCGTCACCGCAGGCAAAGCCCGCCAACCTGGTCGCTCTCTCCCCCGTTACCCCCGAAGATCACTCGCCTCTCGGCTGATCAGCAGCCGCGGGTCACCCCATCCACCTCGCGTACAGCGGCGTCGTCGACGGCCTGGTCGTGGCCCAGCCCGGCACCGCCTGCTCCGACCGCCTCAAGGGCGAGCTCAAGGGCGAGCGAACAGGTACAACCTCGTCGAGATCGCCTGACGGTCGCGATCCGCCACTGGACCGCCGACCGCTTCGCCACCCATGACTGCGCCCGCTACACCCGCGAGGATCACCACGGGAGATCGGGCATGCGGACGTCCTGAAGATGGTGCCGCAACTGCTTCTCGAACGGCCGCTGCTAGCCCGCGTCGTCGCTGCCCGGTACCCGCTCATCTTCGTCGACGAGAGCCAGGACACCGAGACCAACGTCGTCATGGCACTCATCCATACTTATCGCACCACTCAAAGCGACTTCTGCCTCGGCTTCTTCGGCGACCCGATGCAGCAGATCTACGCCACAGGCGTCGGCCCGGTGCCGCCTCAACCTGACTGGGTTTGCATCAACAAGCCGCAGAACTTCCGCTCGTCACGCCGCGTGCTCGAGGTCGTCAACCGTGTCCGCGCCGCCGCCGACGGCGACCAGCAAACACCCGGCCGGGCGGACGATTCGACACCCGACGGGCACGCATACTTCTTCGTCCTCCCCGCTGACGCCGACCGCGCTGACAGCATGGACGCCGTCCGCCGCTGGCTCGCACTCCGAACAGCGAACGACGGATGGCTCAGCGACGCCCCAGACGGCGCCAAGATCCTGGTTGCTATGCACAAGCTGGCAGCGCGGCGGCTCGGTTTCGCCAACCTGCACGACGCGTTCCACCCACAGAGACCCCCGGCCATCGCCAAAGCATTCACCGACGGGGCCGCATGGCCAATAGCCCCGTTCGTCAACGTCATCCTGCCGCTGAGCGAAGCGGCCGACGGCGGCGCACAGCTCCGAACCCTGCGCAAACACAGTCGTCTCTTCCGCGACGACCTCACAGAAGCGGGCAAGGTACGAGCGCGTCTGACATCGGCGCGCGCGGCCGTCTCCGAGCTGCGCAACATCGTCGCGGATGCCGGCCCCGCTTCAGCCGGTCGAGCACTCCGATTCGCATACGACAACGGTTTGATCGATCCGGTCCCGCAACTCGCCTGCTACCTCGACCCAGACGGGCCCCACCGCGACCAGATCCTCAACGACAAGACCCGAGAGATCCTCGACGCCTTCATCACCTGCGACATCCGCGAGATCGAAAACTATCTCCCCTACGTCAACCGCCAGTCGCCCTACTCCACGCAGCACGCAACCAAGGGCGCCGAATTCCCACACGTCATCGTCGTTCTCGACGACGCAGAGGGGCCGCTGCTCGGCTACTCATACGACAAGCTGCTCGGGCTGACAGAGCTATCCGCGAAGGACCGCGAGAACGTCGCGAGCGGCAAGGACAGCGTGATCGAGCGAACCCGACGCCTGCTGTACGTCTGCGTCTCGCGCGCTCGGGACGAACTCGCCGTCGTTATCTACACAGGCAACGCCGAGGCCGCGATCTTGAACCTCAAGGTCTCTCAGCTAGCAGACCAACCGCTCACGTTGAGCGAGATCCACAACGACTTGGCGCTATTTGGCGAAGACCTCGACGGCGCGAGCGGCTAGCTCAGGGCTTGACATGCATGAACGCCGATGAAAACTCCGTCGTTAGCGGGCGAGCGTCGCAGGTTGCCGACGGTCGAATCATGATCGGCTCGAAGAGAAAGTAGTTGCTGTACCCCAGCGGCGGTGGAGGGCGACACTCGGCCTCGACCAGCAGGAGGGTGTCGGCAGAACATATGTACGATTGATTTTTTGTCATACCCGGCTGGCATCATCATTTGCGTGTTGGCGATGTCGACGGGATGTCATATGGGCTGCGGATGCGGACCGTGCAGGCGGGTCGACGCTGAACCGCGACCTGACGCACGGCCCAGCCTTCTGGGCGGCATGGTTGATGCGAGGTCGCCGTGGGCGGGCGCTCCGCCGTGGAGGTGTTCGGACCAGTGACCGACATCGTCGGTGAGCTGGCGAGGGTTGGTGGTGCTTTCGACCAGCCCACCCTCACGCTGCTGTACAAGAGCCATGCGAGGGTCGTAATCGCGATGTTCCGTGGCGCGTTCACCCGAGACAGTCGCAGTGTCCCGGCCGCGCGGCTGCACGCTCAGGTCGACACCTATCTCGATCACCTGCGCAGAGTCGGTATGAGCATTGACGGCGCCTCCCCTGCCCATGGTCCGGCCGACGGCTGGGACGATCCGGAGCGGGAGCTGAGTTTACGTTCGCCGTTCTACCGAATTTCGTAACGGCCATCCAGCGGCGAGCATCTGGATGCCCGATCAATGTACGGCGAGCCTACCCGCAAGCATCACAACGTCAATAACCCAATCGACGATGATGTGCCACTTCTCTTGCTTTACGAGTTCGCAATCCGCCCACGTAATCTTGATCCAAAAATCAGACCTAGTCGCAATTGAGGCAAGTCCAATGAAAGCTACCAGGTACGACTTACGGTCACGCTAGATGGCCATGTGACACAGAAGCAAGGTCAAGCCGGGCGCTCATGCCTCCGATAGTCATGATTGTTGTGCCGATGCACTTTACTTACGTCGACTTCGCCACGCCGAACGCGCCGCGATCAGCAATCCAACAAGGACGGCGCCCGTTATAACCGTGGCCAGCCATGGTGCCGGCTCCGACGTTTCGCGAACCGCCGAGCAAGGATCAGATTTACGGTAGTGCACTTCAGACAGGCCGCCGATCTGAATTGCCCGAGGCGGCGGGTTTGAACCCGAGTCGATGCGAGATTCGCAACTAACCCCGGTGATAGTCGTGAACCGGACGGTGTACACGCGCCGACCTGGGTAGTTGGAGGAAATATCGACAACTTCCCCGGGGACAGTGCCGCCGCGCAAGTCATCCACGCCCTGCCACACGGACAGGAGCAGGGCTATCGCGACGCCAATCGCGCCCACCGCCAGCAAAGCAAACGATGCCGTGGGTCCGAAAACCGAGCGATTACGACGCATACTGGAAGCACATGGGTGCATTGTTCGGCCGCCAGCACTTAGGAGACCAATGACTCCAAAATTGCTTGCCCAGGGAAAAATTCCGGCATTCAGCATCCATTCAGCATCCACTCTCTACGAAACCGCGATCGCTTCAATCTCCGGAATACCAGAGAATCACCGTGCCGCTTTCTCCTCCCGCGGCCCCACCAAACTTTCCCTTGAGGCCGAGACCTGCCTGGATCGTGCCGATATCGCGACCATCCTCCGTCCGACCCCAGGCATAGCTGCCACCGACGGGCCCCGCGCCGAAGTTAACCGTTTCGAACCCGCCTTTCTGATCTCTAATTGACCCATCTGAAGCCAGAAGCTCCAGACCGACCCCTCCACCAAACTGCGGACCCGAATTCGTTCCACCTGAAGCCCAGAGGCCCCAACCACGGCCATCGAATCCGAAGCACACCGACCCATTGCCGCCGTAGTATGCCGCAAGCCCAGGCGACAGACATATGCCGTACGTTCCGAGACCCGGCTTCGGGTGGCAATCGTACATGCCGGTACCGGCGATAACGGTGCAACCGCCGCTCTCGTACTTGACGGCCAGTTGGCTGAGTGGCACGAATGCTGAGCCTGAGCCGTCTGGTAGCGGGACGACGATGAGTCCTGTGTTGCTGCCGTTGGGTAGCTTGAGCGGGCCGGTGGTCCACGGCCGGGTTCCGGGGTCCGGGGGACCGTTGCCCCACGGAAGCTCGACGGGTCCGATCGGATCAGGAAGCGAACCAGGGTTGGGCACGCCCGGCTCGACGTATCGAGGGTCCTTGTAGTTCTGGCACGTGCGCGGCGCCACGCAGGCCGGCGACCCGCCGCCGTATGGATCGCGGTAGCCGCAGTTCCTCGTTTGGTATAGAGAGCACGGCGGTTCGTAGGCGCCGCCGTCGAGGAGAGCGTGGTCGGTCCACAGGCCGGTCGGATCGGACGACGTTGTGGGATTGTTGCTCGCGTAGGCGTATCCGTTGATCTGTTGGGGATTGGTGTAGTCCACGACACGATCGTCGGAGATGAACCGCCCGGTGGCGGGTTCGTATTCGCGGGCGCCGAGGTGGGTCAGGCCGGTGTTGTCGCGGATGCCGCCGACGAAGCCGTGGGGGTTGGGCCAGGTGGGGTCGGTGCCGCGGGGGTTGCCGAATGGGTCGGTCTTGCGGCGGGTGGCGGTGAGCGTGGTGCCGTCGATGGCGAGTTGGCCGGTCCCGTGGTGGTCGGTGATGACCCAGGTGATGCCGGTGGTGGTGCGGGTGGACTGCCCGATGTAACGGGTGCACGTGGTGGTGGTGCCGACTTTGCGGAGTTCGAACCCGGGGAGGTAGACGGTGACGCCGGTAGGGTCTTTGCTGACGAGGCGGTTGCCGTCGGCGTCGTAGATGTAACTGGTGACACCGGCACTATCGGTGACGGTGGCCAGACGGCTCATGTCCCAGGCCAGGGTTTGGTCAGGTTGGCCGGCGATGCTGCGCGTGAGCATGTTGCCGGCGGCGTCGTAAGTGTAGTTGTCGGTGCCGGTGGTGTCGCCGGTGGCGGTGACGCTGCGCAGGGTGTGCCGCTGCCCGGTTGTCGGGTAGAGATACTCGCGGGTGGTCTTGGTGCCGGCCAGGGTGTAGCGCTCCTCGAGGGTGCGGTTGCCGGTGGCGTCGTAGACGTAGTGCAGCCAGTACGGGTCAGGACCGCCGACCACGCCGGTGGACGGGCCGGATCCACAGGTGCTGTTAGCTGTGGTCCAGGCGTAGGTGAGCCGGCTCAACCCGTCGTAGTTGAAGCACTCGCTGGACACGGTGGCGCCGGCGTCGTCGATCTCCCTGATGTACTTGACGTTGCCGGCATTGTTGTAGCCGTAGTTTTGGGTGAGCCGCTGCACCCAGTCGTTCGGCGTCGACTGATTCTCGGTCTCGACCTTGTTGCTGGTCAGCCGTCCGGTCGCCTCGTCGACCGAGGTCGTCTGCAGGACCCGTTTGGTGCCGTTGCCGTACATCTGCTGGTAGGGCGCGCCCCAACCGTAGTAGCTGGTGCCGGCGACATACATGGCGTTCGGGTCGCTGCCCAACGTGAGTGGCCGGCCGGTGTTGTCGTAGGTGGTGGTGACTGTTTCGGCTGGCAGCCCGCCGGCGGCCGGGTAGGTGACCGTTGCGACGGATCCGTCGACCTTGTAGGTGGTTGACGTTGTGTAGTTGCCGGTCGGCAGGCCAGGCAGGTTGAGGCTCGACGGGATGGCGGTGGTGGTCCCGAGGGGCCGGTGGCCGTTGTCGTAGCCGTTGATTGTGGTGGTGTACGCGTCGATGCCGCTGTTGCCGGTCACGTAGCGGGTGGACGAGGCGAGCTGGCCTGTGCCGTTGTTGGCGGTGTCGTAGGTCCACTTCGCCCGTTGGAAGCCGCTGGTGGTGGTGCCGTCGTAGAGGCCGATCTTCCGGCCGAGCTCGTCGTACTTCATGGTCATGCTGCTGCCCGGACGTGCGTCGGTGACCGTTGTCGGCCGGCCGGCGAGGTCGTAGCTGGTGGTGGTGGTGGTGCCCTTGTCCGGGTCGGTAGTGGACTCGACCTGGCCAAGCAGGTTGTAGTCGGTGGTCCAGGTGTTGCCGGACTGGTCCTGGACCTGCCTGAGGCGGTCGAGCCGGTCGTAGGTGTAGGTGGTGGTTTGGTAGCTGCCGGTGGGTACGTCGCCGAGGTACTGGCGCAGCTCGGTCGTCTTGCCCCGGCCGTTGACGTAGGTGGTGGTGGCGGTGCCGCCGTCGGGGGGCGTGACGGTGGTGAAGTTCCCGTCGTAGTCGGTGGCGGTTTGCCACTTCAGTGCGTTGGCGGAGTACAGCGCGTCGGCGGTCTGCCGCCCGAGGGTGTCGTAGGTGTAGCGGTGCTGGTTCTTGACCGCGGTGTCGGCGAAGTTGACGAGCCCGGCGGCCGGAGGAGAATCGACGTTCCAGAACGTGGTCGTCTGGGCAGTGAGCCCGCGACCGTCGTACCGGGTGTCGGTGACGATCCGCCCGCCTTTGGCCTGCGGTGCCGGCGCCTGGTGCTGCCGCTGCCGCAGGTTGCCGTCATACAGGTCGTAGCTGGTGATCCCGCTACCGTTCGGACCCAGCACCGTCGTGGCGATCACATTCATGGTCGACGGGCCCGTGTACAAGCTGTAGGCGTAGTGCAGATTCGCTGTGGTGGTGGTGGCGCGGTCATCCAACCACACGTCGGTAAGCCGGCCGAGCGGATCGTAACGGGCCCGGGTCTTCTTCCCGTTGGGATTCTCGATCTGTGTGGTCAAGCCACGCCCCGGGTCGACGAGGGTGGTGGTCGTGTGGGCCAGCGGGTTGGTGACCGAGGACTGGGTGACTGGGGCGTCGGCGGCGGGTGTGTATTGGGTCGTGGTCTTGTGGTTGTTGTCGTTCGTCGGGTCGCGGGTCCAGACGACCCGGCCGTAGGCGTCGTAGCCGGCGTTGGCGCTGTTCTGCCAGTGGAACGTCGCCGGCACGGTGTAGTCGACGCCGTTCAACGCGTCGACCCGGGTGACCAGGCCCTGCCCGACCGGGCCGGTGCCGGTGGTGTTGCCGTCGTAGTAGGTGAACGCGCCGGCCAGGTACGAGCCGGGTCCGTAGGTGTTGCAGGTGGTCTGGAGGGTCCGGCGCTGGTAGTTGACGTGGTAGCGGCCGTTGCCCGGGTCGACGCTGCGGTCGGCGTAGGTGATCTCAGTGCAGCGGTCGTCGTCCGTGTCGGCCTCGTCACCCCAGTCACGGATCAGGGTCGGCAGCGTGTAGCTGTCGGTGTCGGTGGTGGTCTTCGTCCACCGCCACCCCTCGGCCCCCGGCGCGGTGGTGATGTGGGTGCGGGTGCGGGTCTCGACCTCGGCGAAGTTGTACGCGACCAGGTTCCCCATGCTGTAGGCCAGGGCCCGGGTCGCGACCTCGCCGTAGCCGCTGGTCGACGGGCTCCGCTATGGTGCGGGTACCGCATAGATGCGCAGCGCCCAGCTTCCTCGGCGCCACAGGGTCGGTGCGGCGACTCGGCTCCCATCGGGGGAGAGCGCGACCCTGTTGAAGAGCCCGCCAGCCAGCTTCGTGAAGCGCCCGCCGTTGACCAGCCACAGCCCTTTGTCGCCTCCGATCTCCGCGGAGATCACGATCCGTCCGCCCCGCACGTCCATCGCCTCTACGAAGTCGACGCCGCGTCCCAGCGTCATCTCCCGCCCGGCCCCGTTGTGCCGGCAGATCAGCCACGTGCCGTCCGGTGCGGTCTCGTCGGCACCGCACTGTTGACTCACATAGTGGATCGCACCGTCGGCCCCGACGACCGGCAGCCGCGCGTAGTCGCCGCCGAAGCAGTCGTCCGCCGGTCCACCGGTGGTCTTGATCCCACAACCTTGCACCTGTGTGTAGACCATGCCGGTCTCGCCCCCCGTCCAGGCGATGCCCCATCCGGTGGACTCCACCTTTACGGGCTCACCGACGGGCTGGCCGCTGTCGTCGATGCGCCGGAACTCGGCCCTGGCGTCGGTACAAGACACGAGGACACCAAGCTCCCGCTCACCGGTCGGGATGATCCACGTCGGCCGCGCGAACTGGCTGGGAACATCCAGGCACCCCGGAGCCGCGAACGGCACCGTCTCAGGCCGCCCACCGGGCCGAATCCGCATCAGGACATAGTCGGACGACTCGAGATCCCGCGAATCGAACGTGAGGTAGTAGACCGTATCCCCGAGCCAGGCGACGCTTCCATACCCGATGTCGTCGGACGACGTCAACTCGGTATGCGCGTCCCGTGAGCAGCCGCCGACCAGCAGGATCACACACATCAATGCGGACGCCGCTCGCATGCCGCTGACGATATCGCGCGGGACGACGATGGCCGACCCGCACCATCCTTGACCATGGCCGCCACGGTTCGCCACCGGGCAGCGGCCACGGGATGAGGTACTGCTGGTCCGGGCGGAGGCCGCAGCTGACCGGCGCGCTGCGCCCGAAGCCGCGCTGGTCGAAGCTGACGATGTCGTACTGGGCGCGCAGCGCGGCGGGCAGCCGGCCGACCAGATCGACCGTGTCGGACAGGTGCGCGGCCGGCCCGCCTGAGCTGATGACCAGGACGCCGCGCCGCTTCGCGCTGTCGGTGGCCGGTGCCCGCGAGACGTGGATCTCGATCGTCCGTCCGCCGGGCTTGCCGGTAGTCCAGCGGCACCGGCACCGTGGTGCACCGCGCACCGGACGTCCCCACGTCGCAGGGACACTCACTCCAGGACGGTGCCGCGTCGGCGGGTACCGGGACCAGCGTCAGCGTGGCGAGAACTCCGACCACCGCTGACGCCAGCCGTCGGCGGGCGAGTCCGAGCGACCTTGGCTGTGGCATGACAACCCCTCGAGATCGAGTGCGGTTTCCACACTCGACCCTTGTCGAGGTCACGCCGCGCGGACCATTTGCCAAAGGACAGATCATCCGGCGCCGGAGCCGCCCGAGACGGCCAGTGCGGTGCCGGTGAGGTAGGTCAGCTCGGGCGAGGCGACGTTGACGGCGAACGCGGCGATCTCCTCAGGGGTGGCCATCCGGTGCAGGCCGGCCACGTTGCTCCGGCCCCACTGGGCGGCGCCGACCTCCCATGCCGCGTCCGGCACTCCCAGCATGCCGGCGCTGCCCCGGACCAGCGCGGTGTTCGTGGTGCCGGGCAGGATCGCGGTGACCCGGATGCCGGAGCCGCCGTAGTCGAGGGCGGCCGAGCGCACCAGGCCGACGAGCGCGGACTTGCTGGCGGTGTAGATGCTGCGGCCGGGCGAGGTCAGGTTGGCCACCGTCGAGGAGGTGACCAGGATCGTCCCGCCACCGTTCGCGAGCATGTGCGGCACCTGGTACTTGATCGCATAGAAGACGCCCCGCAGATTGGTGTCGATCACGTCGGTGTACTCGGCGGTGGTGAACTCGTGCAGCGGCTTCTCGACAGTGACACCGGCGTTGTTGAGCGCGACGTCGACCCGGCCGAACCGGTCGACCGCAGTGTCCACGAACCGGCGCACCTGTTCCTCGTCACGCACGTCGGTGCGGACGAACAGCCCCTGTCCTCCACCCTCCGTGATCTGCGCCTGGACCTGCGCACCGAGCCCGGCCCGGCGCCCGCAGAACGCCACGGCCGCACCCGCTCGGGCAAACGCGACGGCGGCGGCCCGGCCGATCCCCGAGGTGGCGCCGGTGACGACCACGACCTTGCCGGCGAAGCGGCGATCGCCCTGCAGCACCGTCGGCGCGGGTGGCTCGGCCGCCCGCGCGGCTCCCACCCCGGCCACGACACCGGCGGCGGCACCTGCCGCGAGGCCGACGGTGGTGCCGATGATCGCCCGCCGGCTGCGCCGCCGGGACGGTTCGTACTCGTCCGAGCGCGCCGGCTCATCAATGTTAGCACTGCTCACATTTTCGACCTTACGAGCGAATATGTACGGTGTCAAGATGGCATCCACCAGCGACCGCCCCTACCACCACGGCGACCTGCGCACCGCGCTGCTGGGCCAGGCACGGGCGTTACTGAACCGCGACGGCCCCGAGGCGATCTCCTTCCGGGCCATCGCCCGCTCCGCCGGCGTGTCGGCCGCGGCGCCGTACAACCACTTCCCGAGCCGCCGTGACCTGCTGGCCGCGCTGGCCGCTGACGGCTTCACCGACCTCGCCGCGCGCCAGGAGCAGGCCGCGCGGGACACCCCGCCGGGCCGGGCCCGCTTCGTCGCGCTCGGCCACGCCTACCTGGAGTTCGCGGTCGAGCAGCCCCAGGTGTACCGGCTGATGTTCGGCATCGGGGCGCAGAACTGGCACGACGTCCCGCTCGTCGCGACCGTGAAGGGTGCTTCCATCCGCCCGCTGCGCGAGGCGATCGCTACACACTTCGACGACCCCGCCCGCGCCGAGATCGCAGTGATCTCCACGTGGTCCACCGTCCACGGCCTAGCAATGCTGCTGATCGACGGCACCCTCGACCAGGCCCGCGAGGGCCTCACCGGCACCGACCTAGCGGGCGCCGCCATCCGCTGGTTCATCGAGCAGTCGCTAAGCGCGTAGGTCGCTCCGCGTCGCGTGATCGGCGCGCCGCCACAGGGCGTCGATGTTGTGGTGTGGCGGTGATCGATAACTGAAGAGGTCTCCGGTAGGTGGTTTAGCGACCAAGCA
>NZ_JBEXCY010000019.1:0-84915 GCF_040605515.1 Dactylosporangium sp. NPDC005572
CACCCAGGGTGTGAGGGGTGTTCAGAGTGGTGCAATACCGATCTCGCGGCGGCGGGCCTGGCTCGACCAGGCCGACGGGGCCTCCGCGAGCGGGATCTCCTGGTGGTCGACGGTGAGGCGGCCGGCGAGGGCGTGGTCGGCGATGAGCCGGATCGTGGCGCCCTTCTCGGTGGCGCTCAGCTCGTTGTTCGTGTAGCCGAGCACCCGCAGCGAGCCGCTGCGCAGCGTCGCCGAGTCGAGCGGGGCGGTCTCGCCCGCCGAGCTGCCGAGGTTGACCAGGCGGCCGTGCGGGGCCAGGGTGCGCAGCGCGGCCGCGGCCGGGACGCCGAACAGCGGGTCGAGGACCAGGTCGGCCGGGCCGTCCAGGGCCTCCCGGAGGCGGGCGGCGAGGCCGGCCACGTCGTCGCCGTCACCCAGCGGTACGACCGCGTCGGCGCCGAGCCGGCGGGCGCGCTCCTGGGCGGCCGCGGACCGGCAGGCCGCGACCACCCGGCGGGCGCCGTGGAGGCGGGCGATCTGCAGCGCGGCCTGGCCGACGATCCCGCCGCCGCCGAGGACGAGGACCTGCTCGCCGACCCGCAGCTCGCCGCGCCAGGTCAGCGCCTTCCAGGCGGCGACCGCCGACAGGCCGAGGGCGGCGACCAGCTTCGGGTCGACGCCGTCGGGCAGCGCGACGACGTCGGCCGCCGGGACCACGACGCGCTCGGCCATGGAGCCGTCGCCGGGGCGCATGCCGGCGTCGGTCGGGAACCACACGGGAGTGCCGTCGTCGAGGGTGCCGACGCCCTGCACGCCGGGGACGTACGGCAGCGCGGGCGCGCCGAAGTACGAGGTACCGGTGGCGCACAGGACGTCGAGCGGGGTGATGGGCGCGGCGGTGAGGGTGACCGCGACGAAGCCGTCGCCGGGGACCGGGTCGGGCCGGTCCACGACGACGGGCGGCTGTCCACACTGGACAACGGTGAGGGCGCGCATGTCAGGTCGCGATGTCCGGGTACGGCAGGTCGAAGTGGGCCAGCCGGACGGCGTACTGCTTCTGGAACGCGAGCGGCTCCTCGTGGTCGCGCTCGAACATGGCGATGAACAGCGTGAGCGTGAGGAACGGGTGCGCGCCGAGCTCGAACAGCTTCACGTAGTCGTGCTCGACGAGCGCGTCCCGCTCGGTGTCCTCCAGCCGCAGCCAGGTGGTGGCCTCGCCGCTGTGGCTGTTGAGCAGGCTGGCGCCGAGCGACGTCTCCCACCAGGCGACCGTGCCCGCCGGGTCCTCCCGGTAGCGCTCCACCAGGTCCGGATCGCGGTCCACCGTGTACAGGAACTTGTCCAGGAGGTACTTGCTCATGCCGGCGCTCCGTTCGGGTACCAGGTGAAGTACGCCTCCATCGTGTGGAACAGGTCGTAGGTGTCGACGTAATCGGCCTTCCGGCCGTCGCCGGCGACGCCCATCATGAGCATGAAGTCCATGAAGCCGTGGGTCGCGTTGCCCGGCGCGTGCAGGCTGTCCAGGGTCACCTCGGACAGGCAGCCCTCGATGTCGCCGGTGGCGATCCACTCGACGGCACGGCGGTCGAACTCCGGGTCGGGGCCGTGCGGGCCGAACTGGCGCGGCCCGCCGAGCTCCAGCGACAGGTGCCCGGTGCCGACGACCGCGACCCGCAGGTGCGACGGCCACGACTCGACGAGCTCCCGGATCGTGCGGCCGAGCTGCACGAACCGCTTCGGCTGCGGCAGCGGCGGCGCGAAGATGTTCGTGTACACCGGCACGATCGGCAGGTCGGCCTCGGGCCGCAGGGTGATGATCGGGCAGGTGACGCTGTGGTCGATGCGCAGCTCGTTGCTGAACGCGAGGTCGAACCCGGCGTCGAGGCCCTCGCGCAGGATGTGCGCCGACAGGTCCTCCTGCCCGCGCAGCAGCATGCGCGGCAGGCCGAACTCGCGCTCCTCGTTGTACCAGTTGGCGTCGTAGAACGGCGCCTTGCCGACCAGGAACTGCGGCATGTTGTCCAGCCACAACTGATGGAAGTGGTCGGAGCCGACCATGACGAGCACGTCGGGATTCGCTCTGGTCAGCGTCTCGCGGAACTTGAGGATCTTGCGGACCCACTCGTCGGCGAACGGCGGGCGGTCCTCGCCGGTGGCGGTCGACGCCTTGTAGTAGAAGGGGTGGTGGGTCGAGGCGATGACCGCGACAACTTCGGCCATGGCGGTCCTTTCCGGAACCTAGGGGGTGTAGCGGGCGTTGCGGTCGACGGTGCGGTAGATCTCCATGCCGAGGCCGGTGCGGCGCTCCTCGGCGAGGTGGCCGAGCAGCCCGGCGGCCCGGGCCAGCAGCGCGAAGCCGCGCAGCAGGTCGACAGGGAGGCCCAGGTCGGCGAGGGCGGCGCCGCAGACGCCGGCGCCGTTGAGCGGCAGCGTTCGGCCGAGGATCGCCGGGTGGACCCGGCCGATCGCCTCGAACAGCCGCAGGTGCGGCCCGCGCAGGCCCTCCTCGTCGGCGATGCGGATGAGCACCGGGGTGCGCGGGTCCTGGACCTTGTGGACCGGGTGGCCGAGGCCGGGCACGAGGCGGCGGGCCTCGCGGGCGGCGGTGACGGCGTCGGTCGCGAGCGCGTCCCAGCCGGCGTCGTCCTCCGGCAGGTCCCCGGCGGCGGCGAGGGTCTCGGCGAGGAACCGGCCGGCGTCCTCGGTCACGCCCAGGAAGCGGGAGCCGCCGCCGAGCAGGCCGGCCGCCAGCGCGCCCTGCAGCGACTCGGGGGCGGAGACGTAGGTGACCCGGGCGGCGATCGCCGTGGGCGTGAAGCCGTGGTCGGCCAGCGCCACCAGTACCGTCTCGAAGACCCGCGTCTCGGCGGGCGTGGGACGGCGGCCGGCGACGAGCCAGAACGCCAGCTCGCCGAAGCCCACCTTCCCCATCAGGTCGGCGGCCAGGTCCTGGCCGAGCAGCCGGATCTGGTCGGCGTCGGACGTGCCGATCCCGGTCGGGAAGCTCAGCTCTTCAGCCACTGGCGGATCTCCTCACCGTGCTCGTCGAGGTCCGGCGGCGGCAGCTCGTAGCGGGCGGCCGTGCCGGAGAAGCGGATCGGGTTGCGGATGCCGGGCACGCCGCCGGCGAGCACGACCGGGTCCAGGCCCAGCTCGTCGGCGAGGCGCACCCCGCCGTCGATCGTGTTGATCGGCGCGCACGCGACGCCGGCCGCGGTGAGGTCGCGGAACCACTCGTCCTTGGTCCGCGTCGCGAGCCGCTCGACGAGGTACGGCCGCAGCGCCTCGCGGTTGGCGGTGCGGTCCTGGTTGTGCTCGAACCTCGGGTCGCCGACCAGGTGCTCCAGGTCGAGGACCTGGCACAGCTTGCGGAACTGCCCGTCGTTGCCGGCGATGACGATGAGCTCGCCGTCGGCCGTCGGCAGCGGCTCGTACGGGAACAGGCTCGGGTGCGCGTTGCCCATGCGGAACGGGACGGTACCGCCGGCGACGTACCCGCTGGAGTGGTTGACCAACCCGGACAGCGCCGACGACAGCAGGTTGACCTCGACGTGCTGCCCGGAGCCGGTGGCGTCGCGGTGGCGCAGCGCGGCCAGGATGCCGATGCTCGCGTGCAGCCCGGCCATCACGTCGAAGACCGAGATACCGGCCCGGTACGGCGGGCCGTCGGGGTCGCCGGTGAGGCTCATCAGCCCGGAGATCGCCTGCACCATGAGGTCGTAGCCGGGCAGCGCGGCGCCCGCGCCCGAGCCGAAGCCGCTGATCGACGCGTACACGATGCCCGTGTTGCCGGCCGACACGGTCGCGTAGTCGAGCCCGAACCGGGCCAGGCCGCCGGGCTTGAAGTTCTCGATGAGGACGTCGGCGCGGGCGGCCAGGGCCTGCGCGACGGCCAGGTCCTCGGGGTCGCGCAGGTCGAGTGCGATGGAGCGCTTGTTGCGGTTGATGCCCAGGTAGTACGTCGAGACGCCGTCCCGGACGGGTGGCATCCAGGTGCGGGTGTCGTCGCCGCCGGGGCCCTCGACCTTGATCACCTCGGCGCCGAGGTCGGCGAGGAGCATCGTCGCGTAGGGGCCGGCGAGGATCCGCGAGAAGTCCGCCACCAACAGGCCGCTCAGCGGCCCCGGCGGCCGGTCGGCCTGCTCGGTGTGCGTCATCAGCACCCTCTCCGGTCGGCTGTCCGTTAGACGGACGATCGTCCGCGCCTTGTCAGTCTCAGTCTCCGATGGGGTGCTGTCAACCGCCTCCGGCCCGTTCCCAGCATCCTGTCACGCGGCTGGCCGGGCGCCCGCGGAACCCCGTTCGTCAGCGCTGACCGCTAGACGGACCGATGTCCGAAGCCAGCCGCTCCGTCCACCCGCCAGATGGCCGCACCTCGGCCCTCATCCGGCTCGCTGTCCGCTGGGCGAACATGGGTCCGGATGGCAACTGGAAATGTGTCCTTGACAACACGAGGTCACAGGCACAGTGTGATGTCGATCGGTCCGCTAGACGGACGATCGTCCGCCAATTTGCACCGTGAGCTCACATTCCCAGGAGTACTCATGGCAGACACCCACGGCCTCTCCCGCCGCGGCCTGATCGTCGGCGGCGGCACCGTCGCCGCGGCCGCCGCCCTCGCCGCCCCCTCCCCCGCCCACGCCCACACCGACGGCCGCGCCGACGACGAGGACCTGCTCCTCGTCAACGGCCGGATCCACACCATGGACGACCGAGACTCGGTCGTGTCGTCCGTCCGCATCGCCGGCGGCCGGTTCACCGCCGTCGGCCGCGACGCCGAGCGCGGCGGCGGCGCGGCGCGGAAGATCGACCTGCGCGGCCGCACCGTCGTCCCCGGGCTCATCGAGAGCCACAGCCACTTCGTCAGCCTCGCCAACCGCCCCGGCTACCACGTCGCCGAGTGGGAGCTGGCGAAGAACGTCGCCGAGGTCCTCGCCTTCCTCAAGGCCCGCCGCAGGACCGTCCCGCCCGGCGGCATGATCACCGCGATGGGCGCCGGCACGCCCCGCATGTTCGCCGAGCAGCGGCTGCCCACCCTGGCCGAGATCGACGCCGTCGTGCCGGACCGGCCGGTGTTCCTGTACCAGAGCGGCTTCGGCCCGGCCCGGGTCAACACGCTCGGGAAGCAGTTCTTCGAGTCGATCACCGACCTGCCGGTCACGGTCGCCGAGGACGGCACGATCGCCGGCGGCAACCCGAACATGGCCAACCGCGCGCTGTACCACCTCCGCATCCGCCAGACGTTCGCGGACAAGCAGCGCAGCGCGCTCGACGCGATGGCGTACACGGCGAGCGTCGGGCTCACCACGATCCTCGACCAGACCCTGGTCGCGACCGCGAACGGCACCCTGAACCCGGCGGCGCTGGACCCGCAGCCGACCGACGGGCTGCCGACCCTGAACCACTTCCGGATGTACGACGCCTGGCTCGCCCTGCACGCCGAGGGCCGCGCCTTCATCCGGCTGCAGATGAACTTCCTGCACAACCAGGGGTACATCGCCGAACTGGGCGGCCTGGACAAGCAGCTGCCGGAGCTGCGCGAACGCCTGAAGAACCAGTTCCCGTTCTTCGGCGACGACATGCTGCGCACCGGCGGCATCGGCGAGTGGGCGGCCCCCTTCGCCCTGCCCACCAACGCCAACGGCTACGCGGTCTGGCTGGAGTCGCAGCGCCTCGTCGCCAAGGCCCGCTGGCGCAACGAGAACGCCCAGGCGGGCAGCGCCACGTCGACCGCCGCGATCGAGCAGGTCGTCGCCACGTACGAGGCTGTCGACGCCGAGTTCGGCATCAAGGACCTCCGGTGGGGCCTGCAGCACGCCGACTACGCGACGCCGGACCAGCTGGCCCGGCTCAAGAAGCTCAACTGCGGGGTGTCGGTGTCGGGCTTCCGCTGGCTGGGCGGCCTGCCCCGCGCGGACGGCCTGCCGGTGGGCCCGCTGTTCAAGGACATCCTCGCCAGCGGCATCCCGATGGGCATGCACGAGGACGGCATCCACATCGCGCCGCACAACCCGTGGTTCGCGCTGCACTACGCGACGACGGGCCTGAACGTCCTGGGCCAGCAGATCAACCCGGGCCAGCAGATCACCCGCCAGCAGGCGCTGCGCTCCTACACCCGGGGCAACGCCTGGTACCTCAACCGCGAGGACGACCTGGGCTCGATCGAGCGCGGCAAGCTCGCCGACCTGGTGGTCCTGGACCGGGACTACTTCACGGTCGCGGACGCGGCGCTACGGGACACCCGCGCGATCCTGACGCTCGTGGACGGCAAGGTGGTCCACGACACCGGCACCCTCTCCGGCCACCGCTGACTCCAGCCCGGGTCTCGGTCGATCGACCGACCTAGAGAGCACACGGCTCGGTCGGTCGACCGAACGAACGCACTACGCCACTCGCCTACCCGGCTGCCCGGTCCGGTCGGTCGGTCGACCGACCGAAACCACCACCCCAACACCACCTCGGTCGACCGACCGACCGAACGCACCACGCCGCTCGCTCACCCGACTGCCCGGCTGCGTGGGTTCGGTCGGTCGGTCGACCGACCGAACCCACCAAGCCAGCACCACGTCAGTCCGTCAGTCGGTCGGTCGATCGAACTCGCCACAGCAGCACCACGTCAGTCGGTCGACCGACCGACACTCGCCACGCCAGCTAATCCGCCGCAAAGCGGCGAAGGCGGCAGCGCCCTCCATGATCCATGGAGACTTTTGGCTGTCATGGCGACCAGAACTTGCCATCGATCATGAACGGCGCGGACCTCATCGGCGGGGATCGAACAGCGGAGCGCCGGTCACGCCGGGCGGGTGACGTCGGGCGGCGGCGGCTGATGATCCGCTTGTCCATGTGAGCAATCCGGAACGGGAGCGGGTGGCCTCCTTCGGGCGGCCCGAGGACGGGCTGGCGGAGGCCACCCCCTGGTACCAGTGGGGGCCGTACCTCAGCGAACGCGCATGGGGCACCGTGCGCGAAGACTACAGCGACAGCGGCACCGCCTGGGAAGCCTTCCCCCACGACCACGCGCGGTCCCGCGCCTACCGCTGGAACGAGGACGGCCTCGGCGGCATCAGCGACGTCGGCCAGCGGGTCTGCTTCGCGCTCGGGCTGTGGAACGGCCAGGACCCGATCCTCAAGGAGCGCATCTTCGGCCTCACGGGCAACGAGGGCAACCACGGCGAGGACGCCAAGGAGTACTGGTGGTACCTCGACGCCGTGCCCAGCCACGCCTGGATGCGCTGGCGGTACCACTACCCCCAGCGGGCGTTCCCCTACGAGCAGCTGGTCAGCGAGAACCGCCGCCGGTCCCGGGCCGAGCCGGAGTACGAGCTGCTCGACACCGGCGTCTTCGACGACGGCCGGTACTGGGTGGTCGAGACCGACTACGCCAAGGCCGAGCCGGACGACGTCCGGATCCGGGTGCGGCTCACCAACACCGGCCCCGAGCCGGCCACGCTGCACGTGCTGCCCACGGTGTGGTACCGCAACACGTGGTCCTGGGACGACAACGTGACCAAGCCCCGCCTGGCGACGGCCGGTGAGGACGCGATCGGGATCGAGGGGCCGCTGGTCCTCCAGGCCGCCCCCGGGCCCGACGGGACGATGCCGAGCCAGCTGTACTGCGAGAACGAGACCAATGCCCTGCGGCTCTTCGGCGCGCCGGCGGTCACGCAGTTCCCGAAGGACGGGATCAACGACCACGTCGTGCACGGCGCGCCCACGGTCAACCCCGCGCGGGAGGGCACGAAGGCCGCGTTCTGGTACCGCGTGACGGTCGCACCGGGCGAGACCGCACACCTGTCGCTCCGGCTGGCCCCGCAGGCCGACCCGAAGGCGTTCGGCCCGGGGTTCGACGCGGTGCTGGAGCAGCGCCGGGCCGAGGCCGACGCGTTCTACGCGGAGCTGACCCCGGAAGGGACGAGCGACGAGGACGCCCGGACCATGCGGCAGGGCTTCGCCGGCATGATCTGGGGCAAGCAGTTCTACCACTACGACGTCGCGCGCTGGCTGAACGGTGACCCGGCACAGCCGCCCCCGCCGCCCGGGCGGCGCACCGGGCGCAACGCGAGCTGGCGGCACTTGGACGCGGCGGACATCATGTCGATGCCCGACCCGTGGGAGTACCCCTGGTTCGCCGCCTGGGACTCCGCCTTCCACGCCGTCGCGCTCGCCCACCTGGACCCGGCGTTCGCGAAGTACCAGATGATCCTGCTCTGCCGCGAGTGGTTCCAGCACCCGAACGGGGCGATCCCGGCGTACGAGTGGGCGTTCGACGACCTCAACCCGCCGGTGCAGGCCTGGGCCGCGATGCAGGTGTACGACATCGACGGCCGGCGCGACACCGCGTTCCTCATGCGGGTGTTCTCCAAGCTCGTGCTGAACTTCACCTGGTGGGTCAACCGCGAGGACCACGACGGCAACAACGTGTTCGAGGGCGGCTTCCTCGGGCTGGACAACATCGGCCCGATCGACCGCTCGCACCTGCCGCACGGCTACCGGCTGGAGCAGTCCGACGCGACCGCCTGGATGGCGTTCTACTGCCTCAACCTGCTGGAGATGGCGCGCGAGCTGGCCAAGCAGGACCCGGCGCTGCACGACCTCGCGGTCAAGTTCCTGGAGCACTTCGCGCTCATCTCCGAGTCGATGCGCGAACGCGACCTCTGGGACGAGCAGGACGGCTTCTACTACGACGTGCTGCGCGGGCCGGACAACACCGCGGTGCCGCTGCGGGTGCGCTCGATGGTCGGCATCATCCCGTTGTTCGCCACGAAGGCGCTGCACGAGGACGAGTTCGAGCGGGTCCGCCGGTTCGCCAAGAGCTTCGCCGACATCCCGGAGCACCACGTCGTGGGGACCCCCGACACGCGGTTCGTCGCGGTCGGCGTCGCGGCCCACGGGCGGGTGCGGCGCATCCTCAAGCACCTGTTCGACGAGGAGCACTTCCTCTCGCCGTACGGGCTGCGCGCGCTCTCCCGGTGGCACGCCGACCACCCGTTCACCGTGGAGCTGCCCGGCTGGACCGCGAGCGTGGGCTACGAGCCGGCCGAGTCGGTCACCGGCATGTTCGGCGGGAACTCCAACTGGCGCGGGCCGCTGTGGGTGCCGCTGAACTACCTCGTCCTGCGCACGCTGGAGGACTACCACACCAACCTGGGTGACTCGGTGAAGATCGAGTACCCGACCGGATCCGGGCAGCAGCGCACCGCCGGCGAGATCGCCGAGGATCTCCGGCAGCGGATGCTCTCGCTGTACCGCAGAGGCCCCGACGGCCGCCGTCCGGCCTCGGGCTGGGTGCGGACGCTCCAGGACGACCCGCACTGGCGGGACAACCTGCTGTTCTACGAGTACTTCCACGCCGACGACGGCGCCGGGCTGGGCGCCACGCACCAGACCGGCTGGACCGGGCTGCTGGCCGAGCTCGTGGCCCGGCCCGTCGGGCGCCGCACGGAGGTGGAGCGATGATCACGTTCGGCCGGCAGGTCTGCGGCGACCTCGGCGCCGCCGCCGCGCGCGAGTGGCTGGTGACCGACGGCCTCGGCGGGTACGCGATGGGCACCGTCGCCGGCCTGCGCACCCGGCGGTACCACGGCCTCCTGGTGGTTGCCGAAACGGGCGCCGGAACGGGCGCCGGAACGGGCGACGAAGCGGGCAACGGAACGGGCAACGGAACGGGCGGCAGCGCGCGGCGGCTCGGCCTGGCCGCGCTCGATCCGGTGGTGACGGTCGGCGACCGGCGCTGGCGCCTCGCCACCGACGAGTGGGCCGGCGGTGCCGTGGATCCGGCCGGGCATGTGCACCTGGCCTCGTTCGCCCTCGACAACGGCGTGCCGGTGTGGCGATGGGACCTCGGCGACGTGGTCGTCGAGCGGGAGATCGCGATGGCCCACGGCCGTGCGGCGGTCGGTGTGGTGTTCCGGGTACTGCGGGCGCCGCGCCCGGTCACCGTGGAGCTCATCCCGCTGTGCACCTGGCGGGACCTGCACGGCGAGCGCCTGGCGTTCGGCGATCCGCAGGTGACCCCGGTCGCGGGCGGCTTCGAGTTCGAGGGCGCCTACCGGGTGGGCGGCCCCGGCTGGCAGCCCGGCGGCGAGTGGTTCCACGGGGTGTACGCCCGCGAGGAGGCCGCCCGCGGCCTGAACCCGGTCGAGGACCTGTGGGCGGCCGGCCGATTCACCGCCACGCTGGAGCCCGGCGCGGCGATGGAGGTGACGGCGGTCGCCGGCGGCGGCCCGCTGCCGAGCGCCGCGTCGCTGGTCACCGCCGCCCGCAAGCGGGCCCGGAAGCTCGCCCGCCAGGCCGGCTCGGGGGTCCCCGCACCGCTGGCGGTCGCCGCCGACCAGTTCGTCGTCACCACCCCGACCGGCCCGTCGGCGGTGGCCGGGTACCCGTGGTTCGGCGAGTGGTCGCGGGACCTCATGACGTCGTTCGAGGGCCTGTTCCTCACCACCAACCGGCCGGCCGAAGCTCGCGACGTGCTGCTGCGGGCGGGCGCGACGCTCTCGGAGGGGATGCTCGCGAACACCGCCGACACGGGGACCCTGGAGTACAACACCGCCGACGCGGCGCTGTGGTTCCTGCATGCGATCGGGCGGTACCACGCGGTCACCGGCGATCTCGACACGGTCGCGCTGCTGGCGGACGCCATGGACGAGGTCCTGCGGTGCCACCAGCGCGGCACCCGGTACGGCATCGCCGCCGACCCGGCCGACGGCCTGCTCACCCAGGGCAAGCCGGGCTTCGCCCTGACCTGGATGGACGCCCGCGTCGACGGCCAGCCGGTGACCGACCGCCAGGGCAAGCCGGTCGAGATCAACGCGCTGTGGATCGCGGGCCTGTCGGTGACGGCGTCGCTCTTCGACCGCCTGCGCCGCCCGCACGACTGGTCCACCGCCGCGGCCCGCGCCACCGCGTCGTTCCGCCGCCGCTTCCCCCGCCCGGACGGTGCCGGCCTCTACGACGTGGTCGACGGCCCGTGGGGCGACGACGCCTCGGTCCGGCCCAACCAGCTGCTGGCGGTGGGTCTTCCGCACGCCCCGGTCGACGACCCGGCCGTGGTCGAGCTGTGCCGGGCGGAGCTGCTGACGTCGCTCGGCCTGCGCTCCCTCTCCCCGTCGTCCCCGTCGTACGTGGCGCACCACCGCGGCGGCCCGCACGAGCGGGACCACGCCTACCACCAGGGCACGGTCTGGCCCTGGCTGATCGGCCCGTTCACAGACGCGGCGCTGCGGGTGGGCGCCGACACGACGGGCCTGCTGGACGGCCTCGACCTGCACCTGTCGGAGTGGGGCCTGGGCTCGGTCTCGGAGACCGCGGACGGCGACGCCCCGCACACCGCGACGGGCTGCCCGTTCCAGGCCTGGTCGGTGGCCGAGCTGCTCCGCGCCCACGCCCTGCTCCACTGAGGCGGAGCAGGAGCAGGCGCGGAACAGGCGCGGAACGGGGCAGCGCAAGATCGTCCGGTCGGGCATACTGGCCGTCCCCGCACCCCGCCGGCCGACGGAGCACCATGAACCAGCCGCACGACCCCTTCGACGATCTCCAGGACTGGGCGAAAGAGGCAGAGCGGCGACAACGGCGGGCGCACCGGTGGCGGTCCCTGCGGCACCCCGCCGTGCGCAATACCGCGTTCGTCGTCTCGGCGGCGGTGGCGGCGGTAGTGCTGGCGGCCGCGATCGGCGCCGTGCGCAGTCCGGACGACGCCGGGGAGCCGGCGGCCGCCTACCCGACGCAGTCCGTGCCCGAGGGCGTCACCGCCACGACGTCGGCGAGTGCGGTGGTCGTCAGCGGGCCGTTCGACGGTACCCCCGCGGCCGCCTATCCGAAGGGTGAGGCCGGCATCACGATGCCACCGGCGACCGCCGTGGCCGGGTTCACCGTGGCGCAGGTGCAGGCGGCGCTCGCGCAGGTCCGGGCGGCGCTCGTGGCCGGGCGGCTGGACCGCACGATGCTCGTCGGGCACGACCCGTCGGCGTTCCTGGCGCTGCTCGCGCCGAACATCCGCGACGACATCCAGGGCTGGTTCACCAAGGGTCGGCACAGCGGCGTCGCGACCTGGGTCGACCCGTCCGTCACGCTCGACCCGGCCGAGCCGCCCCGGGTCAGCGGCCGGGTGACGTTCGCCGCGGCGACCATCGACGACGTCCCGACGCTCCAGGTGACGACCAACTTCGTCTGGGTCTACGCCTTCACCGGCGGTGCCCAGCCGATCGCCGCCGTGCACGACGAGATCCGCTGGGACTTCCCGACCCACCCCCGGCTCCGCAAGGGCGACGAGGGCGTGTGGATCGGGAACACCAGCTCGTACCTGGCCTGGATCAACTGCGCCGCCGCCGCGAAGGGCCTGCTGGCCCCGGACCGCGGCACGGGCGGCGCGGCGCCCGCGGCGAGCGAGGACCCGGACGCGTTCCTGCGCCCCGACCACGCCCTCGCCATCACCGACGGCTGCGCCGGTGCGTCACCGGGAGCGTCCGCACCGTGAGCCGCCACGCAGCAGACGGGTCGTCGGCGCCGGGCGTGGTTACGCTCGATGCCATGGGGACTGACAACGGGGACGAGTGGACGCCGCGGTCACGGGTCGGCGCGGTGGTCGTCGCGCTGCTGAACGGTGACGCGGAGGGGGCCGAGCGGGCCGCCGGGCAGCCCCCGGAGCCGCACGACACGCCGGTGCTGGACGCCGCGATCCGCCTGGCCGTGCGCAGCCTCTTCGACGAGGACACCCCGCCCGAGGACGTCGCCGCGTTCGTGGCGTCGACGGCCCAGGACGTGGACCTCGACCCGGCCGCCGCGGAGGCCCTGATCCGCACCCAGCTGGGCGAGGAGGGCCTCCTGGACGGGTTCCCGCCCCAGGTGGTGACCGACACGACCTGGTCGATGCTGGGGTATCTCTGCGACCGCCAGCTCGGCCGCGAGGACTCCTTGCAGCTGGTCGAGCAGGCCGAGGAGACGGCCATGCCGGCGGCATAGGTGGACGATCCGCACATCCACGTCGAAGCGGGCATCCCGCGCTCCGGGCCGACCGTGCGCAACCTGCTCGCGTCCACGTTCGGGCTGGTCGGGGAGCTGCCGGCCGAGGTGGAGACCGGGTGCGGGCGGCGGGTGCGGACCGCGATGACCTCCAGCCGGCCGGAGAGCGTCACGTGCCTGGCCTGCCGGGAGCATGCGCACCGGCAGCACCTGCGCCTCGCCGACCAGGTCGAGGAGCTGTCGCGGATGGCCGGGTCGGCCGTCACGCCCGCGCAGGGGGCCGAGGCCGCGGCCCGGTTGCGGGAGACGGCCCGGCGCTTCGCCTAGGCTCTGGCCCAGGCCGCAGCAATTTATGAAGATGAAACCGTTGTGGGGTGTCGGCGAGTCTGCTTAACTGTCCGCACCGCGCCGAGAGAGCGCTCTCTCCAAGATCGGCTCGACCGCCGCGGTGGAAGGGAGGACAACCCCGGCGATCGCCGCCGCACACGGCGATCGGCAGCCACACCCCACCATCCGGTCGGCACTCCGTGGCCCTGGCCGCCTTCGGCGAGGCGACGCGACGGGCCGCGCGACCGGTCCCGCAGACGTGATCGGCGCACGTCGCACATCGACATCCTGACAGGAGCGTCATGTTTCGCAGAGTCCTGCTCTGCGTCGCCGTCGTGCTCGCCGCCACGGGGATCAACGCCGTCCCGGCCTACGCGGCCGACTTCTCGGTGCTTGTCTTCAGCAAGACCGCGGGGTTCCGGCACGACTCGATCCCGGCGGGCATCGCCGCGATCCAGCAGCTCGGCACGCAGAACAACTTCACCGTCGAGGCCACCGAGGACGCCGGCCAGTTCACCGCCACGAACCTGGCCCGGTTCAGGGCGGTCATCTGGCTGTCCACCACCGGCGACGTCCTCGACGCCGCCCAGCAGACCGCGTTCGAGAACTACGTCCGGGGCGGCGGCGGCTACGTCGGCCTGCACGCCGCGGCCGACACCGAGTACGACTGGGCCTGGTACGGCAACCTGGTCGGCGCGTACTTCGCCAGCCACCCGGCGATCCAGCCGGTCCGGGTCCGGGTCGAGGACACCGTCCACCCGTCCACGGCCGGCCTGCCGGCGACCTGGAACCGCACCGACGAGCTGTACAACTACCGCACCAACCCGCGCCCGAACGTGCACGTGCTCGCCAACCTCGACGAGACGAGCTACACGGGTGGCTCGATGGGCACCGACCACCCGATCTCGTGGTGCCGCGCCTACGACGGCGGCCGCTCGTGGTACACCGGCCTCGGCCACACCATCGAGAGCTTCAGCGAGGCCAACTTCCGCACCCACCTGCTCGGCGGCATCCGCTACGCCGCGCAGGGCACCGGCTCCTGCACGGTCGGCACCAACCCGCCGGCCGGGGGCACGTTCTCGCAGGTGAACCTGGCCAAGGGCGTCGCCGAGGTGGGCGAGCCGATGGGCCTGACGGTGCTGCCGAACCGGGGCGTGCTGCACACGTCGCGCGACGGCGTCATCCGGTACACCGACGTCAACGGCAACACGAAGGTCGCCATGACCCTCGCCGTGTACAGCCACGACGAGGAGGGCCTGCAGAGCATCAAGGCGGACCCGAACTTCGCGACCAACAAGTGGGTGTACGTCTACTACGCCCCGCCGCTGTCGACGCCGGGCGGCGACGCGCCGGCCAACGGCACGGCGGCCCAGTTCGCGCCGTTCAACGGCTCGAACCGGCTGGCGCGCTTCACGGTGCGCGACGACTACACGATCGACCCGAACTCGGGCGTCACCGTCCTCGACGTGCCGACCAGCCGGGGAACGTGCTGCCACGTCGGCGGTGACATCGACTTCGACGCGCAGGGCAACCTGTACCTGTCGACGGGCGACGACACCAACCCGTTCGAGTCGGGCGGCTACGCGCCGCTGGACGAGCGGGCCGACCGCAACCCGGCCTACGACGCGCAGCGCACCTCGGGCAACAGCAACGACCTGCGGGGCAAGGTCCTGCGGATCAAGCCGGGCGCGACCGGCGGCTACACGGTCCCGGCCGGCAACATGTTCGCGCCGGGCACCGCGAGGACCCGTCCCGAGATCTACGCGATGGGCTTCCGCAACCCGTTCCGGATGAGCGTCGACAAGGCCACCGGCGTCGTCTACCTCGGCGACTACGGCCCCGACGCCGGCACCGCCGACCCGAACCGCGGGCCGGCCGGCACGGTCTCCTTCGAGCGGATCGCCCAGCCGGGCTTCTACGGCTGGCCGTACTGCTCGAACTACAACACGCCCTACAACGACTACACCTTCCCGAGCGGACCGTCGAACGGCCTGTACAACTGCGCCGGCGGCCCGACGAACAACTCGCCCAACAACACCGGCATCACCGCCCTGCCGGCCTCGCAGGCCGCGTGGCTGCCCTACGGCGGTGCCGGCCCCTCGCGGCCGGAGCTCGGCGGCGGTGGGCCGATGGGTGGCCCGGTCTACAACTTCAACGCGGCGCTGGTCTCCGATGTGAAGTTCCCGGCCTCCTACAACGGGAAGGTCTTCCTCGGCGAGTTCACCAGCCGTTGGATCAAGACGGTCACCCTGAACGGTAACGGCACGGCCGGCGCGATCGAGCCGATCCCGTGGTCCGGAACCGCGATCATGGACATGGAGTTCGGGCCGGACGGCGCCCTGTACGTGCTCGACTACGGCACCACCTGGTTCGGCGGCGACGCCAACTCGGCCCTGTACCGCATCGAGTACAACAGCGGCGCCAACCGGGCACCGATCGCCCAGATCGGCGCCACCCCGTCGACCGGCGCGGCGCCGCTGACCGTGCAGTTCAGCTCGGCCGGCAGCAACGACCCGGACGGCGACCCGATCACGTACGCCTGGGATTTCACCACCGACGGCACCACCGACTCCACGGCGGCCAACCCGACGTTCACCTACCCGGCGAACGGCGAGTACATCGCGACGCTGACGGTTCGGGACAACGGCGGGAGGATCTCGACGGCCAGTACGGTCATCGGGGTCGGTCGGCCGTCGATCACGCTGGTCACCCCGGCCGACGGATCGGTGTTCCAGTTCGGCGACCTGGTGCCGTTCCAGGTGCAGGTCACCGACCCGAACGCCGGCACCATCGACTGCAACCGGGTCGTGGTCAACTACGTCCTGGGCCACGACAGTCACGGTCACCCGATCACCAGCAAGAACGGCTGCAGCGGGTCGATCCAGACCACTGTGGATGGTGAGCACGACGCCAACGCGAACATCTTCGGGGTTCTCGCCGCGGTGTACACCCCGGTCAGCGGGACCGCGGTCCAGGACCAGCACGTGCTGCAGCCGCGGACCCGGCAGGCCGAGCACTACGGCACCATGAACGGCGTCCAGCTCGCCGCCAAGGCCAGCGCGCACGGCGGCAACGCCGTCGGGTACGTCGAGAACGGCGACTGGATCTCCTTCACGCCGTACAACCTGGCCGGCGTCACCGGTTTCAAGGCGCGGGTCGCCTCGGCCGGCCTCGGCGGCACACTGACCGTGCGGGTCGACTCGCCGACCGGCCCGGCCGTGTCGACGGTGCAGGTCGCCCCGACCGGCGGCTGGGAGACGTGGGTCGATGTCAACGGCACGGTGAACCCGCCGGCCGGCACGCACCAGTTGTACCTGGTGTTCACCGGCGGTACCGGCGGATCGCTGTTCGACATCGACGACTTCACGTTCACCTCGGGCACCACCCCGCCGCCGCCCACGTCGACCAACCTGGCCCTGAACAAGCCGGCGACGGCGTCCTCGACCGAGGCGGGCGCCTACCCGGCGACCGCGGCGGTCGACGGCTCGCTCACCACCCGGTGGGCCAGCGCGTTCGCCGACCCGCAGTGGATCCAGGTCGACCTGGGCCAGTCCTACGCGATCGACCGGGTGAAGCTCACCTGGGAGGGCGCGTACGGCTCGGCGTACCAGATCCAGACGTCGGCGAACGGCACCACCTGGACCACGGTCAAGACCGTGACCGGGGCCGACGGCGGCGTGGACGAGCACACGGGCCTGGGCGCCACCGGCCGCTACGTGCGGATCAACGGCACCACCCGGGCGACGGCGTGGGGCTACTCGCTGTGGGAGTTCGAGGTGTACGGCGGGAGCACCCCGCCGCCGCCCACGTCGACCAACCTGGCCCTGAACAAGCCGGCGACGGCGTCCTCGACCGAGGCGGGCGCCTACCCGGCGACCGCGGCGGTCGACGGCTCGCTCACCACCCGGTGGGCCAGCGCGTTCGCCGACCCGCAGTGGATCCGGGTGGACCTGGGCCAGTCGTACTCGATCAACCGGGTGAAGCTCACCTGGGAGGCCGCCTACGGCTCGGCGTACCAGATCCAGGTATCGGCCGACGGCACCAACTGGACCACCGTGAAGACGGTGACCGGCGCCGACGGCGGCGTGGACGAGCACACGGGCCTGGCGGCCACCGGCCGCTACGTCCGGATCAACGGCACCACCCGGGCCACCGCGTGGGGCTACTCCCTGTTCGAGTTCGAGGTCTACAGCTGACCTCCTGACCCGTGGGCAGCCTGCGGTCCGCTCCTACGACCGCAGGCTGTTCACCAGGGCGACGTAGTCGCGCTGGGCGTCCTCCTGGGACGTGCCGGCCACGGCCTTCCAGGCGTCGTACTTCGCCCGGCCGACCTGGTCGAAGATCCCCGGGCGGCTGCCGGTGGCATCGCCCTGGGTGCCCTGCTTGTACAGCGCGTAGAGGCGCAGGAGCACGTCGTTGGACGGGCGGGACGGCAGGGCCTTGGCGTCGGTCTGGGCCTGCTCGAAGTCGTCAGTCAGGGACACCCCGGCAGCCTACGGCACCAGGACGACCTTGCCGGCCACAGTGCGGGACTCGGCCAGCCGCATCGCCTCCGCCGCCTCGGTCAGCGGCAGCCGCGCCGCCACCTGGGCGGTGATCCGGCCGTCGGCCATCGCCCGCAGCACCTGGGTCAGGTCGGCGCGCAGCCGCGCCCGGAAGCGGTCGCGGGCCAGGGCGCGGCCGGCCCAGATGTTGTAGAAGTACGCGCGCCGGCCGTTCGGCAGCGCGTTCCAGCGCCACACCCGGGACAGGATCCGCAGCACCGGGAGCTGCTTGTTGCCCGCGTCGTCGCGGGTCGTCGCGCTGCCGTAGGCGACCAGGGTGCCGCCGCGGGCGAGCAGGCGCCACGACGCGTCGACGCTGGGGACGCCGAGGTGGTCGAAGACCGCGTCGACGCCGCCCGGCGCGAGGGCGCGCACCGCGGCCGGGACGTCGGCGCGGTAGTCGACCGGGGTGACGCCCAGGGCGCGCAGGTGGTCGTGGTGGCGGGGCGCCGCCGTGCCGATCACCCGGGCGCCGGCCAGCAGGGCGAGCTGCACCAGCACCGTGCCCACCCCGCCGCTCGCCCCGTGGACCAGCACGGTCTGGCCGGCCCGCACGCGGGCCTTGCGGTACAGCATCTGCCACGCGGTGATGCCGTTGACCACCACGGTCTCGGCCGCGGCGGGGTCGAGGCCGGCCGGGACCGGGACCACGTCGGCCGCGTCGGCGACGACGTGGCTGGCCCAGCCGCCGACCTTGGTCAGCACCGCGACCCGCTGCCCGAGCAGCGCCGGGTCGGCGCCCGGGCCGGCCGCGTCCACGACGCCGACCAGGTCGTAGCCGGGGACGAACGGGAACGGGGGCTGGTCGTAGTACCGGCCGCGGCGCATCTGCTGCTCGGCGAACGACACGCCGGTCGCCTCGGTCCGGATGAGCACCTGGCCCGCGCCCGGGTCCGGCATCGGAGTGCGGCGCACCTGAAGGCCCTCGGGCTCCACCACGCCGGGCAGGACGATCTCGGTCCGCATGATTATTGCTCCTCACGTTTGTTAGAACATCTAACGCAAGTATTATGGCCTCACAGGACGAGTGTCAAGCGGAGGATCTGGCATGGGGCCACGCGAGCGGTACCGGGAGCAGGTCCGCGACGAGATCAAGGCGCACGCCTGGGAACAGGTGGCGACGGCCGGCGCGACGGCGCTGTCGCTCAACGCCATCGCCAAGCAGATGGGCATCAGCGGTCCCGCGCTGTACCGCTACTTCGCCAGCCGCGACGACCTGATCACCGACCTGGTGCTGGACGCGTACCGCGACCTGGCCGAGACGTGCGAGGCGGCGTACGCGGCCGGGGACACGCCGGCGGGCCGGCTCACCGCGACGGCGGCCGCGATCCGCGGATGGGCCCTCGCCGCCCCGCACCGGTACCTGCTCATCTACGGCACGCCGGTGCCCGGCTACGCGGCCCCGCCGGAGTCGACGGCGCTCGCCTCGCGGATCATGCGGCTGCTGCTCGACGGCTTCACGGCGGCCGGTGCCGCCGCGACGGAGGCCGACGAGCACGCGCTGCGGTTCTGGACGCGCGTGCACGGCGTGCTGAGCCTGGAGGTCGCCGGCCACTTCACGGGCATGGCATTCGACCCCGCGCGGCTCTTCGCCGCCGAGGTGTCCTCAGTGGTACCGCCGGTCAGCCCGCCTGTTCGGTGAGGGTGATCACGACGTTGCCGACCTTGCGCCCGGTGTCGACGTAGCGGTGCGCCTCGGCGAGGTCGGCGAGCGAATACCGGCGGTCGATGACGATCCGCAGCTCGCCCGCCTCGACGAGCTCGCACAGCTTGGCGAGGGCCGCGTGCTTGCGCACCGACATGCCGGTGCGCACCCGCGGCCCGCCGGTCACCGCCGTGCGCACCGCGTGGACGTTGTTCACCAGCCCGGTCGTGGGCAGGTAGCTGCCGTTGCGGGCGAGCACGGGCCGGCAGGCGGCGAACGAGCTGCGCCCGACGGTGTCGAACACGGCGTCGTACGACTCGCCGCTCCCGGTGAAGTCCTCGACGGTGTAGTCGTGGACGCGCGTCGCCCCCAGCGACGTCACGAGCGCCGCGTTGCGCCCGGAGCAGACCCCGTGCACCTCGGCCCCGAGGTGCCGGGCCAGCTGCACGGCGTAGGTGCCGATGCTCCCGGACGCCCCGATCACGAGCACCTTCTGCCCCGGCCGGACCTTCGCCAGGTCGTGCAGGAAGTACCAGGCGGTGGTGAACCCGTCGACGGAGGCGGCCCCCTCGGCGTAGCTGAGCCCCGCGGGCAACGGCGCGACCGAGGCCCGCTCGGCGATGGCCTTGTACTCGGCGTTGGCCCCGACCCCGAACCCGGTGAACCCGAACACCCGGTCCCCGAGCGAGAACCGCCGCACCCCGGCCCCGGTGGCCGCGACCTCCCCGGCGAACTCGAGCCCGAGCACCCGGATCCCCTTGCGGGGCCGCCGCAGCCCGAGAACGACCCGCCCCCACCGCGGCTCCCCCCGCCGCATCCCGCACTCGGCCGAGGTGACGGTGGTGGCGTGCACCCGCACCAGCACCTGCCCGGCCCGGGGCTCGGGAACGGGCACATCCACCGCCGTGAGCACGGACGGCGGACCGTACTCCCGGAACATCACCGCACGCATGCGCTCATGGTGCGGCAGTCCCGCTGTGACTCGACTGAGAACTACCGGCCGCCGGCGAACGCCGACAAATACTGCTCTGCCATCCCGCTATTACACTCGCCGCATGGTCCGGGCCCCGCATCCGTCGGCGGTGCCGGACTGGATGGTCGAGGGCGCCACCGCGCGGCGGCTCGCCGGGGACTGGCGCGGGGCCTGCGCCGTCGCCGGGGTCGACCTCGACGTCGACCTGGGCGCGATCCGGCGGGTCCACGGCACCGAGGTCCTCCGGCGGGTCGAGGACGACCTGACGCACCTCGCGCCCGACCTGCTCCGGTGGCACCTGCCGCGCCGTCCCGACGGGCTGCTGCGCAGCGGGTTCTGGTACCCGCTCGCCCTGTTCCCCGACGGCCATGCCCTCGTCGCGTATCCGCCCGCCTGGTTCGACCGGCCGCAGCGGATCGCCGTGCGGTTCGTGCGCCTCGGCGTCCCGGGCCGCGCCGGGACGCCGGACGACAGCCTGCTCCTCCTTCGCGAGCTCTGGGATTCCAGGTGTACCGCGCAGCTGCGCGCCCGCTGCGGCGGCGTGACCCGGCTGCCGTTCTTCACCACGGGCGGCGCACGGCTGGACGACGACGCGGTGGCGGGCGACGGGCCCGAGGGCCGGGTCGAGTTCATCGCGCAGATCGACGACGAGGGCCGGCCCGCCGACGCGTGGGGCGCCGCCGGCTTCGACCTCGACGTGCTGCTGTTCGACCCGCGCTGGGGCCGCGACCGCACCGACCCGGCGGCGTTCGAGCCGGCCGCCGCCGTCCTGGCCGGCCCGCCCGCCGGGGCCGGCACCGCCGAGCGGGCGGATCGTTCCGATCGGCGCGCGGCCGTGGTCGGCCGGGCGCTGGGCTGGCTGCGGCCCGCGCACTGGTGGCTCGCCGAGGCGGCCGGGCGCGTGCGGCGCCACCTGCTCGACGTGCGGGCGAACGCGCCGTGGGACAACGACCCGGCCCGGGTCCTGCCGTGGCGGACCGACCTCGCCGAGGACGCCGGGCTGTTCCGCGTCGACCTGCGCGGGCGGTGCCTGGTGCTCGACCGGCTCGGCACCCCGCGGCCCCGGGCCCGCCTCGTCGCCACCGCGCGGTACCGCCACGCCGACGCCGAGCGCGAGGCCGCCGAGGCCGCCGAGTTCGGCGTGGTGCTCGACCGGATCCCGCGGATACCGCACGGGCTGGCCCGCCGGCCGGCCGAGCTCGACGCGCTGCGCAGCGGTGAGCTGACGCCGGACGACCTGCACCCGCTCGTCCACGCGGCGCTGTTCCCCGACCGGCCGCCGCCCCGGCCGCGGCCGGCCCCGCCACTGCCGGCGGCCGTGCGGGTGCACTGCGACGAGGCCACCCACGAGGTGGTGCTCCGCGGCGGTACCGTCGCCGTCCCGCACCGGCCCGCCGAGGTCGAGCGGGAGCGCGTGCTGGAGGCGCTCGGCGGACACGTCGCCGGCTGCGTCGCGGCGCGCGACGGCTGGCGCGACCCGGCCGTGCGGATGCCCCGCCGGATGCGGGCCCTGCGGGCCGAGCTGCTCGCCCGGGTGTGGCACGGCGACGGCCCGGCCGTCCTGGCGGCGGTCGTGCAGGGCGTCGACCCGCACGTGCGCGACGAGCGCGGCCGCACGCTGCTGCACCTGCTGCCGTGGCTGTCCGACGAGGAGGGGCGGCGCTCGTCGCCGGCGCTGGTCCGCCGGCTGCTCGACGCCGGCCTCGACATCGACGTCCGCGACCTGACCGGCGAGACGCCGCTGCACAGCGCCGTCGCGCTCGGCGCGCCCGGCCTGGTCCGCGGCCTGCTCGGGGCGGGCGCCGACCCGTTCGCGATGAGCGGCGGCCCGAACCCGCGCGCCGCCGCCTGGACCCTGCGCCCCGAACTCCAGTTCCTGCGGGCGATCCGCCGTTAGGCCCTGTCCTGGCCTAGACTCTCGGCCGGCAGGACCGTAGCGCAGAGGTTGTCGCACCGCCCTGCTCAGGCGAGGGACGCCGGTTCGAATCCGGCCGGTCCTGCCCTATCCGCCTCCGCCTTCGCCTTCGCCGAGCACTCCGGCGAGCACGGCGGCGTGGCTGTGCTCCAGGTCGCGGGTCGCCGTGAGCAGCGTGACGGGGCGCGCCTGCGCCAGGTCACGCAGGTGGCCCAGGGCCTCCTGCCGCTCGGGGGCGGACAGCTCACCCTCGTAGCGCTTGCGGAACTCGGCGAAGCGCTCCGGCCGGTGCCCGTACCACCGCCGCAGCTCGGTCGACGGCGCGACCTCCCGCAGCCACTCGTCGAACCGGTCGGCATCCTTGCGCAGGCCGCGCGGCCAGACACGGTCGACGAGCACCCGCCGGCCGTCGCCGCCCTGCGGGTCGTCGTAGATCCTGCGGGTCCGGACCGTCGCCGTCATACCGACAGGTCTTCCCCACGCCGGACAAGGTGAACACGGCCGCAGGGTAATTCCGCGATCAGCATAACGTATGCACGAGGCCCGATCACTCGGGCGAACAGTCCTGTTGAGCTGGGGTTATGCCGTCGTACGCTCGTCGCTCACGACGACAGGAGGCAATGTTGGTCGATCCCGGCATGGTCACGTGGGCCCAGGTGGTACTGCTCAACGATCGCCCGCTCCGCTACGAACTGGTGCAGGCGCTCCGGATCATGACGACCGTTCATCCGCAGGTGTACCGCCCGCGCCTGGCGCGAGCGCTCTGCACCCTGGTCGACTCCTTCGCCCCGGCCACTCCCGAGACGGCGACGGCACCACTGCTGTCCGAGGCGGCCGGCGTTCTGCGCGAGTGGTCCACGGAGGCGGTCCGCACGAACGCGTTCCAGGAGCCGATCACCCGCCGGCGCGCCCAGGACGACGGCCCGGACTGGGACCTGCTGGCGCTGTCGGTGGCCCTGGAGGGGACGGGCCGCCGCGACGCGGCACTGGCGGCGATCGAGGCCCTGGTGACGGCCGACCGCGCCCGCCGCACGACCCCACGCAGCCGCCTGGCGAGGGCCCTGCTCCACCAGGCCGCGATGCTGTCCCGCCGCGACCGCACCCCGGCGGCCGCGAAGCTCCGCGAGGAGGCCGAACGCCTGCTGCGCCAGGCCGGACCCGAACCGAGGAGCAACGAGCTGGCCGCCTTGCTGACCGATTCGCCGGCTCCCCGGCTACCCAAACCACGCCCGACGCCCACGACAAGCTGGACGACCCCGATCCGCCACTAGCCCTCGCGCGCTCGGTTGCGAGCGCCGCACGCGACCGACGTCCACGGTCAACTCGACCCACCACGAACGCCGGACGCGGGTTCCTGGCACGACGGCGATGGCAGCGTCCGTGGCCCCGGTGCGAATGCGCCGGGGCCACGAGCGGTGTCTGGCGGGCCCGGTCACACGGACGGCCGGGCCGGCCCAGGGCGACCGACACGCGCGGACGAACCGTTCGCACGGACGGCCGCGGCGCGCAGCCGGTGACGGCCACCACCGAACGGGCCCATGCGGAGTGCCGAGCCGCACGCCAGCCCTACGGCGGCCAGGACGCGGCGGCGAGCGGCCGCTGACGGCCGCGGCGCGCAGACGGTCAAGTCCACCCCACTGGCGGGCCGGCGCCGAGTGCCGAGGCACGGCAGCCCGCCCCTACAGCAGCCCATCCCTACAGCAGCCGGGACGCGGCGGTGAGCGGTCGCGAGCACGGCAGCGGCGCGCGGCCGGTCGCGGACACCGCCGAGCGGGGCGGCGCGGAGTGCCGGGTCATGCGGCCGCCCCCGCGGTGGCCGGTACGCGGCGGTGCGTGGTCGTGAGGACGGCCGCGGCGGCCGACAGGGCGGGTGGGATGCGGACGCCGAGCTCGGTCGACACGTCGCAGCCCAGGGCGAACGCTTCGCGGGCGCGGCCCTCGTGGCCCGTCGCGGCCAGCCGGGCGACGATGCGCACGATGCGCCGCTCGTCGTGCGGTGCGGTGCGGTAGGCGCGCTCCAGCCAGTACACCTCGTCGAGGACCCGGCCCTCGGCGGCGGCCAGGTCGGCGAGGCGGTCCAGGACCATCAGATACTGCTGGCGGGTGCGCTCCCGGGCCGCCTCCAGGCCCGGAGTGTCGTCGCCGGCGAGCAGGTCGCCGCGCCACAGGCCGGCGCAGGCGCGCAGCTCGGTGGCGCCCGTGCCGAGGCCGCCGCCCGCCACCGACTCGGCCGCGGTGGCGAGCCGGAACGCGTCGACGGGCGCGTCGAGCACGAGCAGTTCGCCCTGGCGGCGGACGATCCCGCCATACCGCTCGCGCAGCCTGGCCAGCACATTGCGCAGCCGGCGGCGGGCCGTGCGGGCGGGCGTGCTCGGCCACATGACGCCGGTCACGACCGGCAGGTCGGCGGTGCCGCCGCCGCGGACAAGATGCCGCAGGAGGCGCTCGGCGTGCGTCGGCGGACATGTGACGTCGGCGCCGCCCGCGAGGATGCGGAAACCGCCGAGTGCCCTGATCTCAACCCGTTCGTTCATGCCGTCAACGCTAGGAATTGCGGCGGTCCGGCACATCGGAGCACGGCATGGTTCCGGGAGTCAGACCCAGGGACTACTGCGGCCCCGCGAGACCCGTCTCATAGGCGTAGATGACGGCCTGGACCCGGTCCCTGAGGCTGAGCTTGGCCAGGATGCTGCCCACGTGGGTCTTCACCGTGTGCTCGGACACGCCGAGCCGCTCGGCGACCTCGGCGTTGCTCAGGCCGGCCGCGATGGCGGCGAGCACCTCGCGCTCGCGGGCGGTGACGCTCTCGTCGACCGGCCGGCGGGACGGCACCGGGACGGCCCGCACGAACTCGGTGACGAGCCGGCGGGTCGCGGCCGGGCTCAGCAGCGAGTCCCCGCCGGCGACGACCCGCACCGCGCGCAGCAGGTCGGCCCGCGGCGAGTCCTTGAGCAGGAAGCCGGACGCGCCGGCGCGCAGCGAGTCGAAGACGTACTCGTCCAGGTCGAACGTCGTGAGGATGATGACCCGGGCGCGCGGCGCGTGGCGGGTCACCTCGCGGGTCGCGGTGATGCCGTCCATGCGCGGCATCCTGATGTCCATGAGCACCACGTCGGCGTCGGTGTCGCGGGCCAGGGCGGCCACCTGGTCGCCGTCGGAGGCCTCGCCGACCACGCGCATGTCCGGCTGGGAGCCGATGAGCAGGCCCATGCCGACCCGGATCAGCTCCTCGTCGTCGGCGAGCACGACCCGGATGGGGTTCACCGCCCCAGCTTCAGCCGTACCGTCCACGTCCCGCCCTCCGCCCCGTACGACAGCGCGGCACCGACGCTCGCCGCCCGCTCCAGCATGCCCCGCAGTCCGTGCCCCAGCTCGGCCCGGCCGGCCCCCGCGGGGACGGGGTTGCGCACCTCGATCGTTAGCTCCTCCGCCCCGTCCCGGACGTCGACGGCGACCGGCCGGCCGGGGGCGTGTTTCAGCGCGTTGGTCAGCGACTCCTGCACGATACGGAACGCCGCCAGCCCGGCGGCGCCCGCGACCACCCGCGGCTGCGGCATGTCGAGCGTGACGTCGACGCCGGCCTGCCGCATGGTGTCGACCAGCTTCGGGATGTCGGCGGTGGTCGGCAGCGGCCGCAGCTCCTCGTCGTCGCCGGCCCGGACCGTGCCCAGCAGCCGCCGCAGGTCGGCGAGGGTCTCCCGCCCGGTGCGGGCGATGAGGTCGAACGCCTGCGTACCGCCCGCCGTCGCCCCCTCCGTCGCCGCGGCCCCGCCCTCGGCGAGGACCACCATCACGCCGACCGAGTGGCCGAGCAGGTCGTGCATCTCCCGGGCGATGAGGTTGCGCTCCTCGGCAACGGCCCGCGCCGCCTCGGCCCGTCTTCGGGCGCGCTCGGCGACCACGCGTCTTCGGTACTGCTGCAGGACCGCCCGCTGCGAACGGGTCAGGACGCCGGCCAGCCAGGCCACGAACACGACGAGCGTGAGGTTGAACGCCTCGAAGGGCTCCGAGTCATACGGCCGGGTCACGAACATCAGCGGCACCGCCAGCAGCGACGTGGCCAGGCAGACCAGCGACTGCCACACCCGCGCGTAGGCGGCGACGGCGTGGAGCGCGACCAGCGGCCCGATCGGCACCAGCGGGCTGGGCCAGCCGTTGAACCCGAACGCCAGCGCGAACGGGGCGATCGCCAGGTTCACCAGGAACGGCGCCCGCCGGCGGAAGGTGAGCGGCAGCGTCATGCCGGCCGCCGTCACGAATGCCCACGGGGTCACCACGCAGTCGCAGTCCGGCTCGTCGGCGGTCAGCGGCAGCACCGTCGCCGCGCAGGCGAGCACGGCGAGGAAGCCGTCGAGGGCCAGCGGCCACCGGGCCGCCCACCTGGTCATCCGGCGAACCCAGGCGTCGCGCATGCCGGACTGTAGCATCGCAGTTTCGCCATGGGCGCAGCATCGCGCACGGGCGTACCACGGCCGGTGGTACGCACCCGCCGTACCGTCAAACCCATGACGGACGAAGGCCCCACCCTCGCCGGTCTCGTGGCCCGGCTGACCGCCTGGCTCGACCGGCTCATGCCCACCGGCGCGCGGCAGGCCGCCCTGGTCGCCGCGCTCACCGCGCGGTTCGGCGCGGACCCGTCGCCGGTGACCGCGGAGGGCGTGGCCGCCGTCGAGGGCGAGGCCCGCCGCCACTCCCGCCACCTGGCCCTCCACCACGAACCGTCGGGCACCCTCCCGCCCCACACCGAGTCGCGCGGCTGGCCACCGCTCGATCCGGCCGTGGTGCGCGCCCGTGCCGCCCACGTGACAATGGTCGAGCGCCGCTCCGGCGGCGCCTGCGTCATCCGGCTGACCGACCTCGACCCGGTCGACCTGGCCGAGCCGTATGTCGAGGCCGCGTTCGCGCTCGCCGAGGGCGCCTCCCGCATCGTCCTGGACCTGCGCGACAACGGCGGCGGCGACCCGGGCACCGTCGCACTGATCTGCGGCCGATTGCTCGGCGTGACCGAGCTTTCCACGGTGGTGTACCGCGACCGCGAGCACCGCTGGACGACGCCCGCCGGCCGCTGGCTCCGCCAGCCGCTGGACGTCCTGGTCAGCCCACGCACCTTCTCGTCCGGCGAGGCACTGGCCTACCACCTCCAGTCCCGCGGCCGCGCCATGGTGCACGGCGAGACAACCCCGGGCGCGGCCGACCACATCACCCCGATCCGCCTGCTCCCGACGGTGCGCGCGGAGTTACCGGAGGCGTACGTGATCGACACCGTGACCGGCACCAACTGGGAGGGCGTAGGCGTCGTCCCCGACCTGCCCTGCCCGGAGACGGAGGCCCTGAACCGCGCCCTGGAGGCGGGCCGCTGAGGGCCGCCCGCCGCAGCTGCACTCCACCGCGCGACGCCCACACCTCGGCCCCGCGGCGCGGGAGGGGCGGCCGCAGCGCGGGTAGTTCGCGCGGCCATCCTCCACCGAGCCATAGCCGTAGCCGGGGCGCGGGTAGTTCGCGCGGCTACGCGGTCATTGCGCCCCTCCCCCACCGCGGTCCCGCGGCGCGGGAGGGGCGGCCGCAGGGCGGGTAGTTCGCGCGGCCATGCGGTCATTGCGCGATGCCCCTCGCCGTGGTCCCGCGGCGCGGGGCAGCTGCGCGCGGCCATGCCCCGCCGAGCCATAGCCGCGGCGTGGACAGCTCAAGCCGCCATGCCCCCCCGCGCCGTGCCCTCACTGGGCGCCGCCCGCGGGCATCGGGGCCGCCCGCACACGCCGAGACTTCGTCGTGTGCGGACGATGCCGCAACGCCACCGAGCCGTCGTCGCGGTGATGGCCGCCCCCGCTTGTCGCCGTCTCGCCGTGTCCGTTGCGCCGCCTCCGCTGGGCTTCGCGGAGTGGGCTTCCATGATCGTGGGAAACTTCTGGCTGCTATGACGACCAGATCGTTCCCACGATCATGGGGCGGCGCGGGGATTGCCGGGCGTGGAGTGGGCGGTCCGGCCATCGCGGGTGCGCTAGTCGTGGGAAGCAGGGGGTCAGGGGAGGTCGGACGGGGACGTCAGGCGGCCGGTCACTGCCGTGGCCGCCGCCACCGGCGGGGAGACCAGGTGGGTGCGGGCGCCCGGGCCCTGGCGGCCCTCGAAGTTGCGGTTCGACGTCGAGGCGCTGCGGCGGCCCGGGGGCAGGCGGTCGGCGTTCAACCCGACGCACATCGAGCAGCCCGAGTTGCGCCACTCGGCGCCCGCCGCCTCGAAGACCGCGGCCAGGCCCTCGCGTTCGGCCTGTTCGCGGACGCGCATCGAGCCGGGGACGATCAGCATCGTGACGCCGTCCGCGAGGCGGCGGCCGCGCAGGACCGCGGCGGCCGCTCGCAGGTCCTCGATGCGGCCGTTCGTGCACGAGCCCACGAAGACCGTGTCGACGGGGACGTCGCGCATCGGGGTGCCGGGGGTCAGGCCCATGTAGCGCAGGGCCGACTCGGCCGCCGCGCGGGCCAGCGGGTCGGTGAAAGCGTCGGGGTGCGGGACCGTGGCGGTGATCGGGACGGCCTGCGCCGGTGTGGTGCCCCAGGTGACGTACGGGCGCACCGCGGAGCCGTCGATCGTCACGGTGCGGTCGAACGTCGCGCCGGGGTCGGTTCGGAGCGAGCGCCAGGTGTCCGGCACCGCGGGCGGGGACGGGGTGGCCGCCAGGTAGGCGAACGTGACCTCGTCGGGGGCGATCATGCCGGCCCGGGCGCCGAACTCGATCGACATGTTGCACAGGGTCATCCGGCCCTCCATGGAGAGGGCCGTGACGGCGCTGCCGCGGTACTCGACCGCGTGGCCGATCCCGCCGCCGACGCCGACCTCGGCGATGACGGCCAGGATCAGGTCCTTCGCCGTGACGTCCGGGGGCGGCGTGCCGGTGATCTCGACCGCCATCGTGCGCGGGCGGTACTGCCACAGCGTCTGTGTCGCCAGGACGTGCTCGACCTCGGTGGTGCCGATGCCGAACGCGAGGGCGCCGAAGGCACCGTGGGTCGACGTGTGGGAGTCGCCGCACACGATCGTCGTGCCGGGGCGGGTCAGGCCCAGCTGCGGCGCGACCACGTGGACGATGCCCTGGTCGGGGTCGCCGAGGGAGTGCAGGCGGATGCCGAAGTCGGCGCAGTTGCGGCGCAGGACCGAGACCTGTTCGATGACGTCGAGGAGCGGGCCGGTCGTCGGGACCGCGTGGTCCTCCAGGGCGAGGGTCAGGTCGGGGCGGCGGACCCCGCGGCCGGCCGCCCGCAGGCCGTCGAACGCCTGCGGGGAGGACACCTCGTGGAGCAGGTGGAGGTCGCAGTACAGCAGGTCGGGCTCGCCGGGCGCCGACCGCACCACGTGGGCGCGCCAGACCTTGTCGAACAGCGTCGAGGTCACCGCGCCAGCCGCTCGACGACCGCGGCCTCGTCCCAGACCTCGGCGTACTTCGCGGCCAGGTCGAACAGGTTGGCCTCGTGCGGGCGCGGGTCGCGGTCGCCGACGGCCTGGCGGACCACGATCGGCACGTAGCCGTGGGAGATCGCGTCGACGGCGGTCGCGCGCACGCAGCCGCTCGTGCTGACGCCGCACAGCACCACCGTGTCGACGCGGAGGGCGGCGAGCGTGGCGCTCAGGGACGTGCCGAAGAAGGCGCTCGCGTACTGCTTGGCGATGACCAGGTCGCCCGGCCGGGGCGCGATCTCCGGCATGATCTCGCCGAGGTCGCCGCCCTCGCCGGCGACGAAGCTGCGCAGCGCGCCGACCTTGCGGAAGAACAGGCCGCCGTCGACCCCGCCGGGGCCGTACTCGACCCGGGTGTAGATGACGGGCACGCCGCCGTGGCGGGCCGCCGCCAGGACCCGCCCGGTGGCGTCGAGGCAGTCGCGGCTGCCCATGTACAGGTCGGCGCCGGGCTTGAAGTACGCCCGCACCATGTCGATGACGAGCACCGCGGGCGACTCGCCCCACTCGAGGTGGCCGCCGAAGCCCGCGGCCGCGTAGTCATCGTCGAGCTCGCTCATGCACCCTCCGCTTCGCTCCGGAACCGCTCATGCGCCCTCCTCAGATCACGCCGGCGCCGGTGAGCCGGCCCAGCTCGTCGTCGCCGAGCCCGAGCAGGCCCCGGTACACGTCGTCGTTGTCGGCGCCGAGCGCCGGGCCGGTGGACCGCACCTCGCCCGGCGACGCGGACAGCTTCGGGAACACGTTCTGCATGGAGATCTCGCCGACGGCGGGGTCGGTGAGCGTCACGATCGCCTGCCGGGCCGCGAAGTGCGGGTCGGCGAACATGTCCTTCGCCTTGTAGATGCGCCCGGCCGGGACGCCCGCCTCGTGCAGCACGGCGAGCAGGTCGTCGGCCTTCAGCCCGGCCGTCCAGGCCGCGATGACCGCGTCGAGCTCCTCCATGTGCTCGCCCCGGCTGCTGTGGGTGTGGTACCGCGGGTCGGCCGCCAGCCCGGGCTGCCCCATGACGCCGGCGAGGCGCCCGAACACGCTGTCCTGGTTGGCCGCGATGAGCACACTGTCGCCGTCGGCGGTCGGGTAGACGTTGCTGGGCGAGACGTTCGGCAGCACCGGCCCGGTCCGCTCCCGCTGGTAGCCGGCGACCTGCCACTCGGGCAGCAGCGACTCCATCATGGCGAGCACCGACTCGTAGATGGCCGCGTCGACGACCTGGCCGCGGCCCGACTGCTTGCGCTCGTGCAGGGCGACGAGCGTGCCGATGGTGGCGTACATGGCCGCGAGCGAGTCGCCGAGCGAGATGCCGGCCCGCGACGGCGGCTGGCCGGGCGAGCCGGTGACGTACCGGATGCCGCCCATCGCCTCGCCGATCGAGCCGAACCCGGCCTGCTTCGCGTAGGGGCCGGTCTGGCCGAAGCCGGTGACCCGCGTGACGATCAGCCCCGGGTTGCGCTTCCACAGCTCCTCGGGGGCCAGGCCCCAGCGCTCCAGGGTGCCCGGCCGGAAGTTCTCGAGCAGCACGTCGGACTGCGCGACGAGCCGCCGGACCAGGTCCTGGCCCTCGGCGGTGCGCAGGTCGCAGGTGACGGAGCGCTTGTTGCGGGCCACGACGGGCCACCACAGCGACTGCCCGTACGGCTTCTCCCGGCCCCACTGCCGCATCGGGTCGCCGCGCTTCGGGTCCTCGATCTTGATGATCTCGGCGCCGAAGTCGCCGAGCAGCTGGCCGCAGAACGGGCCGGCGAGCAGCGAGCCGAGCTCGACGACGCGGACGTCGCGCAGGGGCAGCGGGCGGGTCATGCATTCTCCTCGATGTTCCGGGGGCCGAGCAGCGACGCCCGCGCCGACAGCAGGTGCGCGCGCATCACGGCCTCGGCCCAGTCGCCGTCGCGGGCGCGCAGGGCGGCGACGATCTCCAGGTGGTGGTTGACGCTGCGGCGGTGCGCCGCCTCGTCGAACGCGTGCAGGGTGCGCATGAGGACGGAGGCGTGGACCAGGTGCGCGACCGTGGCGGCGACCACCGGGCTGCCGGCCAGCCCGTTGAGCGTCGCGTGGTAGTCGGCGTTGAGGCGGTACACCTCCTCCAGGCGACCGGCCTCGGAGTGCTCCTTGAGCTCGGTCGCGATGGCGTCGAGCCGGTCGATGTCCGCGGCCGAGGCGGTCGTGGCGGCGGACCGGGCGGCCAGCCCCTCGAGGCGCGCGCGGATCTCGAAGATGTGGTCGAGGTCCTCCCGCGGGTACTCGACCACGCGGGCGCCCTTGTTGGTGGTGAGCTCGACCAGCCCCTCGGCCGAGAGCCGGCGCAGTGCCTCGCGGACCGGGGTGCGGCTCACGCCGAGCTTCTCGGCGAGGTCCACCTCGCCGAGCCGCTCCCCGGGCGCGTACTCCCCGCCGAGGATCCGCTCCCGCAGCTGCTCCACCGCGCGTTCGCTGGCCGCCGTCATGTTGTATACATCTAGCCCATAGGCGCCGCCGGGGCAAGGGTGCTAGAACACCACCATGTCCGTTGAGATCGTTGAGGTGGGCCCCCGCGACGGCCTGCAGAACGAGCAGGCCCTCGTGAGCACCGCGGCGAAGATTGCATACATCGAGGCGCTCGTGGCCGCCGGCGCGCGGCGGATCGAGGCGACCAGCTTCGTCCACCCGAAGCGGGTGCCGCAGATGGCCGACGCCGAGGCGGTCATGGACGGGGTGCCCCGCGTCGCCGGGGTCAGCTACATCGGGCTGGTCGTCAACGCCCGCGGGCTGGAGCGGGCGCTCGCCGCCGGGGTCGACGAGGTCAACGCCGTGATCGTGGCCACCGAGACGTTCAGCCTGCGCAACCAGGGCATGTCGGTCGGCGCGGCGGTGCGCTCGTTCGCCGCGATCAGCGCCGGCGCGCACGCGGACGGCCGGCGGGTCACCGCGACGATCGGGGCGAGCTTCGGCTGCCCGTTCGAGGGCGAGGTCGGCCCGGGCGCGGTCGCCGAGCTGGCCCGGCAGTGCGCCGACGCGGGCGCCGACGAGATCGCCCTGGCCGACACGATCGGCGTGGGCGTCCCGGCCGACGTCGACCGGCTCGTCGACGCGGTCCGCGCGGTGACCGGCCTGCCGCTGCGGTTCCACTTCCACAACACGCGCAACACCGGCTACGCCAACGCGCTGCGGGCCGTCGAGCGCGGCGCCGCGGCCCTGGACAGCAGCGCCGGCGGGATCGGCGGCTGCCCGTTCGCCCCGGCGGCGACCGGGAACATCGCCACCGAGGACCTCGCCTACGGCCTGCGCCGCTCGGGCGTCGCCTCCGGCCTGGACCACGACGGCATCGTGACCGCGGCCGCGATCGTCGGGCGGGAGCTCGGCATCACGCTGCCGGCCCTGCTCGGCCGAGCCGGCGACTTCCCCGGGGTGGTGGCGGCGCGCCCGGGGCCCTGACGCGCCGCCCTGGGCGTCACCGCACCGGCACGTCCACATAGGACCCGCCGGCGACGGTGACGGTGCTGCCGGACGCGTTCGCGTCGTAGTACAGCGGATCCGTCGTGTCGACGACGAGCGTCAGCGAGTGCCCGGCCGGCAGGTCGTAGGCCGTGGCCGAGAGCGACACGTCCACCGACCGGCTGCCGCCGGCCGTGCCGAGCCAGGTCACGGGGGCGTGGGTGATGAGCTTGGCGTTGCCGAGCAGGTCGAGGTCGTAGAGGTACGCGACCAGCGTGCCCTGGGCCGCGGTTCCCGTGAGATTCAGGTGTACCGAGGGGATCCCGCGGATCCGCAACGCGCTCGACGGCCGCTCGGCCGCCCAGACGCCGGCCCGCAGCCGGTCCACGGCCGGCAGCCAGATCTGCGGCTGCTGCCCGGTGAACGCGCCGACCCCGTTGGTGAGCAGCACGACCCCGCCGCCGGCGACGGTGTCGAGGTCGCCGGGGAGGGTCTTGCTCCAGCCGGTGCTGGGCGCGCCGCCGAGCAGGCCGGTGCCGTCCCACCAGCGGATCTGGCCCAGCCCGTACCGCCGGCTGGTCACCGACGGCCAGGACGGGTACGCCTCGGCGGCGGCGTTGAGCGGGGTGAGCTGGACGGCGGGCTCGCCGGCGATGCCGGTGTCGACGCCGCCGAGGTACTGGTCGAACCACCGGCGGACGCTGGTCCACACCGCGTTGTCCAGCCCGATGATGCCGGTCAGCTCGGCGATCGCGTGGTCGCCGGGGCGCAGTTCCAGGCGCTTCGGGGTGGTCAGCCGGCCGAAGAGGTCGACGAGCTGGTTCGGCGGGAAGAACGAGTCGCCCCACGCGTTGGCGATGAGCACCGCGGGACGGTTGGCGTTGATCGCGTCGAGGTACGTGGCCGGCGAGCGCACCCGCGCCCAGGCCTTCACCTCGTCGACGTTGCGGTTGGCGTTGAAGTCGGCGAGCTTGCCCGACAGGTCGGTGCCGGGGTTGCCGAGCAGGTCGGCGGCCAGGCCCAGCAGCCCGGCCGACTGCTGGTGGCGGGTGTTGTCGCCGTAGAGCGAGTACACCAGGTCGGTCCAGCCGCTCATCATGGCGACCACCCGGATCCGGCGGTCGGCGGCCGCGCCGAGCAGGCTGATCCCGGCGCCGTACGAGACGCCGGCCGCCCCGATGCGGGCCGGGTCGGTGGCGGTGTTCGCGATCGTCCAGTCGATGACGCGGGACAGGTCGGCGAGGTCGCGCGGCCCGGCGGTGTCGATCTCGCCGCCGGACGACCACCAGCCGCGCGGCGTGTAGGAGACGACGACGTAGCCGCGCTGGGCGAACGCGGTGGCCTGGGCGAGGTACTCCAGGTCGTTGAGCCCCCAGCTGGACGGGAACACGATCGCGGGGTAGCGGCCGGCGGCGGCCGGCGCGACGACGTTGGCCTTGAGCGTGACGCCGTCGCCCTGGATGTCGACGAACCGGACGGGGGTGGTGGCCGCCGCGCTCGCCGGCAGCGCGGGTCCGGTGAGGCCGGCCAGCACGGCGACGACGAGCACGGCGAGCAGGCGGAGACGCATGCGGTACCTCCTCGTGGCGGGTGGCGGCAGCGTAGGAGTGGGTACCGAGAATTTGAAGTTCGTGACATTCTCATTACCGGCGGGTAACATGCTGGGTCGTGCTGTACGGAGCCCGGACGCCGCGGCGTCGCGACGCGCAGCGCAACCGCGCAGCCATCGTCGAGGCCGCGAGCGAGCTGATGATGACCCGGCCGGACGCCATTCCGATGCCGGAGATCGCCCGGCGCGCCGGCGTCGGCCAGGCCACGCTCTACCGGCACTTCCCGGACCGTTCGGCGCTCGCCGACGCCGTCGTCGACCACCAGCTCGACCGGCTGGAGCAGGCGGTCACCGACGACTTCCGGTACCTGCTCGGCGAGGTGCTGCGCACGCAGGTCGCGATGCGGCCGCTGGTCGCGCTGGTGCGCCGGTTCGACCAGGCGACGCGGGAGCGGTACCTGCGGCGGGTGGTCACCGCGCTGGCCGGTCCGCTGCGCCGCGCGCAGGCGGGCGGCCGGGTCCGCCCCGACCTCGTCCCGGGCGACCTCATGCTGCTGTTCACGATGCTGGCCGACGTGACCGAGGAGCACGCCGAGCGCTCGATCGCGCTGCTCCTCGACGGCGTTTTCACCCCGGACGGTGCATTGACCCCGGATGGCGGTGGATCTACGGTCGCCGCATGACTGTGCTGTCCGACCTCGTGAAGGCGCTGTCCTCCGGAGCGATCGAGGTCGTCGACCTGACCGCGCCGCTGTCGCCGTCCACGCCGATCCTCACCCTGCCGGAGCAGTTCGGGCAGACCTGGCGCTTCTCGCTCGACGAGATCAGCCGCTACGACGAGCGCGGCCCCGCCTGGTACTGGAACAACTTCACCACCGGCGAGCACACCGGCACCCACTTCGACGCCCCGATCCACTGGGTCACCGGCAAGGACGGCGCCGACGTCTCGCAGGTGCCGGTCAACCGGCTCGTCGCACCGGCCGCGGTCATCGACTGCACGGCCGAGGCGGCCGCCGACCCCGACTTCCTGCTCGAGGTCGACCACATCAAGGCCTGGGAGGCGGCCAACGGACCGCTCCCCGCGGGCGGCTGGCTGCTGTACCGCACCGGCTGGGACGCCCGCAGCGCCGACGAGGCCGCGTTCGCCAACGGCGGCCGCACCCCCGGCATCTCGGTCGAGTGCGCGAAGTGGATCGCCGAGGAGGCGCCGGTGCAGGGCGTCGGCGTCGAGACCGTCGGAACGGACGCCGGTGCGGCGCACTCGTTCGACCCGCCGTTCCCGTGCCACGCGCACCTGCTCGGCAACGACAAGTACGGCCTGACGCAGCTGCAGAACGTGGCGCTCCTGCCGGCGACCGGCGCCGTCATCATCGCCGGCCCGCTGCCGATCGTCAGCGGCTCCGGCAGCCCGTGCCGGGTGCTGGCCCTCGTCGAGAAGTGAACGTCGCCGAGGCGGTCGCCCGCATCCTGGTCGCCTGCGGGGCCGACCACGCCTTCGGGCTGATCGGCTCCGGCAACTTCCACGTCACCAACGCGTTCGTCGCGGCCGGCGGGCGGTTCACGCCGGCCGTGCACGAGGGCGGCGCCGCCAGCATGGCCGACGGCTGGGCCCGCACCACCGGCCGGCCCGCGGTGCTCACCGTGCACCAGGGCCCGGGCGTCACCAACGCGTTCACCGGCATCGCCGAGGCCGCCAAGAGCCGCACGCCGCTGATCGTCCTCGCGCCCGAGGCGACCAACCCGCGCTCCAACTTCCACCTCGACCTGCCCGCGCTGGCCGCCGCGGTCGGCGCCGGCTTCATCCGGGTCTCCTCGGCGGCGGACGTCGTCGCCGCCCTGCGCGAGGAGCGCACGGTCGTGCTGGGGCTGCCGCTCGACGTCCAGACCGCGGAGGCGCCCGGCGGGGCGTCGATACCGCCCGCGCCCCCGAAGCCGGCGCCCGCGGTGGACGCGGCGCCGCTGGCGGCGGCACTGCGGGTGGCCCGGCGGCCGGTGTTCATCGCCGGCCGCGGCGCGACCCGCAGCCACGGCGCCCGGGACGCGCTCGTCGCCCTCGCCGGCCACCGCGGCGCGCTGCTGGCGACCTCGGCCGCGGCGAAGGGCCTGTTCGCCGGGGAGCCGTGGAGCCTCGACGTGTCGGGCGGGTTCGCCACCCCGCTCGCCGCCGAGCTGATCGGCGGCTCCGACCTGGTGGTCGCGTTCGGCAGCACGCTGAACATGTGGACGACCCGGCACGGCCGCCTCATCGACCCCGCCGCGGTCGTCGCCCAGGTCGACACCGACCCGGCCGCGCTCGGCGTGAACCGCCCGGTCGACGTGGGCGTCGCCGGTGACGTGGCGACCGTGGCCCGCTCCTGCCTGGAGCTCCTCGACGAGGCGCCGGGCTGGCGCGGCCCCGCGCTGCTGCAGCGGATCGCCGCCGAGGGCGCCTGGCGGTCGGTGGCCTACACCGACGAGAGCGGCGCCGGCCGGATCGACCCGCGCACGCTCAGCATCGCGCTGGACGACCTGCTGCCCGCGCAGCGCACCGTGGTCATCGACTCCGGCAACTTCATGGGCTACCCGTCGATGTTCCTGTCCGTGCCGGACCGGGCCGGGTTCCTGTTCACCCAGGCGTTCCAGTCGGTCGGCCTCGGGCTGGCCGGCGCGCTCGGCGCCGCGGTGGCCCGGCCCGACCGGCTCACCGTGGCCGCGCTCGGCGACGGCGGGTTCCTCATGTCGGCCGCCGAGCTGGCCACCGCCGCGGCGCTGGGCGCGCCGCTGCTGGTCGTGGTCTACGACGACGCCGCGTACGGCGCCGAGGTGCACCACTTCGGCCCCGACGGCCACCCGCTCGACCTGGTGCGGCTGCCCGACCGCGACCTGGCCGCGATCGGCCGCGGCTACGGCTGCGCCGGCGTCACCGTGCGCACCCGCGACGACCTCGCCCCGGTCGCCGAGTGGCTGGCCGGCGACCGTGCCCGCCCGCTCGTGGTCGACGCCAAGGTCACCGCGGAGCGGGGCGCGTGGTGGCTGGAGGAGGCGTTCCGCGGGCACTGAGGGTGACCTGCCGGGCGATGGCCGCCCGCCGGACCCGTCGCGTCCGGCACTCTGGGAGCATGCGTTACGACGAGCTGGTCGCCGCCTTCGAGCGGCGGCCCGACCGGCCCGCGACCCGGCTCGTGCGGCTGCCCGGCCTCGACGGGAAGCTGCAGTACAACCCCTGCCGCATCGCCGACGGGGACCGGACCCTCCTCGCGGTGCGGGTCGAGTCCCCCGGCAGCTACTGGCGGGACGCCGCGTCGTGGGATCCGGAGGTCCGGTTCTTCGAGCCGGACGGCGACGGCTGGCGGCCGGTTGCCGATGCTCCGGTGTTCGCCGCGTCCGAGGACCCGTTCGCCGCCTGGATGCGCGACCGGGCCGGGCGCCGGCGGCTCGTCTTCGGCGTGGTCACGCTCGACCACGGGGCGGAGCCGCCGCGGGCCGTCACCCGCTTCTACGCCGCCGACGGTGTCGCCTCCCTCGAACCGGCCGCGCCGTTCCTGGAGGTGGCCGGCATGAAGGACATCCGGCTCCTGCAACGCGACGCCGACGTGGTCGTGTGCGGGCGGCCGCAGGGCGGCCGGGCCGGCATCGGCCGGATCAGCGTGGCCGTCACCGACTCGTACGAGAGCGTCACGCCCGAGCTCATCGCCGCCGCGCACGTCTTCGCCGACCAGGTCCACCCGGAGACCAAGCTCGGCGTCAACGAGCTGCACGACCTCGGCGACGGCACGGTCGGCGCGCTCGGGCACGTCGCGGTCGGGCAGGAGGGATCGACGCAGCGGTACTGCGCGGCCTGGTGGACGATCGACCCGCAGCGCCTGACCGCGACCGACCCGGTGGTCGTGGCGACCCGGTCCAGCTTCCCGCCGGCGCCGGCCAAGTTCGACTGGCTGGAGGACGTCGTGTTCCCCGGCTCGCTGACCCGGTTGCCAGACGGCCGCCTCCACGTGGTGTGCGGCCTCGGCGACGCCGTGGTGGCCGAGGCAACGCTGGAGCCGTCGGCGATCCACCCGCCGCTGGCCGTCGTCTGACCCGTCGCGTCGGCCGGAGCTGATCACAGGGTGTACGTTCGGCGGCGTGACGCTACGCGGGCGGCAGACCGAGTGTGACCAGCTCGAACGGCTGCTCAAGGACGTGCGGGCCGGGCAGAGCCGCGTCCTGGTCCTGCGCGGCGAGGCCGGGATCGGCAAGTCGGCTCTGCTCGGGCGGCTCGTCGAACTGGCCGCCGGGTGCACCGTCGTGCGCACGACCGGGGTCGAGCCGGAGACCGAGCTCGCCTACTCCGGCCTGCACCAGCTCTGCGCGCCCCTGCTGGAGCACCGGGCGCGCCTGCCCGAGCCGCAGCGCGAGTCGCTCGAGCAGGCGTTCGGCCTGCGCGGCGGCGACGCGCCCGACGGGTTCCGCATCGGGCTCGCCGTCCTCGGGCTGCTCGCCGAGGCGGCCGCCGAGCGCCCGCTCGTCTGCGCCGTCGACGACGCCCAGTGGCTCGACCCCATGTCGGAGCTCATCCTGACGTTCGTCGCGCGGCGGCTCGGGGCCGAGTCCGTCGCGCTCGTGTTCGCCGCGCGCCCCGCCGCCACCCTGCGCGACCTGCCCTCGCTGCCGGTCGAGGGGCTCGCCGACGCCGACGCGCGGGCCCTGCTCGACACCGCGCTCACCGCGCCGCTCGACCCGCACGTCCGCGACCGGATCGTCGCCGAGACCCGCGGCAACCCGCTGGCCCTGCTGGAGCTGCCGCGCGGCCTCGGCCCGGCCGAGCTCGCGTTCGGCTTCGGCGCGGCCGCCGCGGCGCCCCTCGCCGGGCGGATCGAGCAGGGCTTCCAGCGCCGGATCGAGCCGCTGCCGGCCGACACGCGGCGGCTGCTGCTCGCCGCGGCCGTCGAGCCGGTCGGCGACGTCACCCTGCTCTGGCGGGCTCTCGACCGGCTCGGGGTGCCGCCCGGCGCGCAGGCCCCCGCCGAGGCGGCCGGCCTGGTCGAGTTCGGCCCGCGGGTCCGGTTCCGCCACCCGCTCGTACGCTCCGCCGCCTGGCGCGGCGCCGACCCGGCCGAGCTGCGCGCCGTCCACGCGGCCCTGGCCCACGCGACCGCCCCGGCCGACCCCGACCGCCGGGCGTGGCACCGGGCGCACGCCGCCGCCGGACCCGACGAGGACGTCGCCGCCGAGCTGGAGCAGTCCGCCGGCCGGGCCCTCGACCGGGGCGGGCGGGTCGCCGCCGCGGCCTTCCTCGAACGGGCGGCCGAGCTCACCGCCGACCCGGCCCGCCGGGCCGCCCGCACGCTGGGCGCGGCCCGCGCCCGGTTCGCGGCCGGCCGGCACACCCAGGTGCCCGACCTGCTCGCCGCGGCCGAACTCGGCCCCCTCGACGAGCCGCAGCGGGCCTCGGTCGACCATCTGCGGGCGCGGCTGGCGTTCGCCCGGGGCCGCAACCGCGAGTCCGCGGCCCTGCTGCTGGCCGCCGCCCGCCGCCTCGCGCCGTCCGACCCGTCGGCGGCGCTCGAGACCCGCCTGGAGGCGCTGGGCGCGGCGATCTTCGCGGGCCGCCCGTCCGGCGCGGCGATCGACACCGGTCACACTCCCGGCGCGGGGACCTACGCGGGCCGCTCGTCCGGCGCGGCGATCGACGCCGGCCAGACTCCCGGCGCGGCCCTGCCCGCCGGCCACCCTCCCGGCGCGGCGCTCGTCGCCGGTCACCCATCCGGCACGACCGCCGCCGGCCGGGACAGTGGGACCGCCGAAGCCGCCAGGGCCGTCCGGGGCGACGGGCCCCTCGCGGACGGGCTGGCCGCGTGGTGCCTCGACGGGTACCCCGCCGCCGTCGCGCCGCTCACCGCGGCCCTGACCGACGCCGACCCGCGGTGGCTGTGGCTCACCGCCCCGGTCGCCGTCGAACTGTGGGACGACACGGCCTGGCTGCGCCTCACCGCGCAGGCCGTGGCCGCGGCCCGCGCGGCCGGCAACCTCGCCGCCCTCCCCGACGCGCTCGCCGAGCACGCCGCCGCCCTGCTCCACACCGGCGACCTCGCCGCCGCCGCGGCCCTGCTCGACGAGGCCGACGGGTTCAGCGACGCGATCGGCGCGCGGCCGGTCCCGGTGACGGCCCTCTGGCTGGCCGCCTGGCGCGGACAGGACCTGCCCGCGCTCGACCTGGCCGAACGCGTCGCCAAGGAGGGCCACGCCCGCGCCGAGGGCCGCCTCACCGGCCACGCCGACCAGGCGACCGCGCTGCTGCACAACGGCCTCGGCCGCTACCCGGCGGCCCTCGACGCCGCGCGTCGTGCCGCCGGGGCCGCCGGGCCCGACGACCTCGGCCTGGCCGCCGGTGCGCTGGGGGAACTGGCGGAGGCGGCCTGCCGTACCGGCGAAACCCGATCGGCGAAGGAGGCGGCCGCGCGCATCGGCGAACGCGCCCGGGCGGCCGGCACCGACTGGGCGCTCGGCGCCGCCGCGCTGGCCCGCGCCCTCACCACCGACGCCGAGACCGACTACCGCGAGGCGATCGAGCGCCTGGACGCCACCCGCGGGAGCCTGACGGCGGCACGAGCGCGGCTGCTGTACGGCGAGTGGCTGCGCCGCGACCACCGCCGGACCGCCGCCCGGGACCAGCTCCGCGCCGCCCACTCGGTGTTCGCAGCGGTCGGCGCGCTGGGTTTCGCCGAGCGGTCCCGCCGCGAGCTGGCCGCGACCGGCGAGAAGGTCGTGCGCCCGGCCGACCCGGGCCGGCCGGTGCTGACGCCGCAGGAGACGCAGATCGCCCGGCTCGCCGCGGACGGCCACACCAACCCGGAGATCGGCGCCGAGCTGTTCCTGAGCGCCCGCACGGTCGAGTGGCACCTGCGCAAGGTGTTCACGAAACTGGGGGTCGGATCCCGCAAGGAGCTACGCGCCGCGCTGTCAGGGTAGCGCCGGGGTCACGGCCCGGATGCGCGCCGGGGTCGCCGCTTCGTACCGTGAGTGCAGGGTGCAGCAATCCCGGGGAGGTGCGAGATGCCCGACACGATGGTGATCCGGGCCGAGGCGCTCTTCGCTTCGAGCCTGCAACACTCGGCCTGCCCGGCCGACGACCTGATCCGGCGCGCGGTCGCCGAAACCCTGGTCCGCCTGGGCACGGCCGGCTGCGCGGCCAGCGTCGCGGGCGAGTTCGGCGACCACCCGGAGGTGGCGGTCTCCCGGATGCGCTGGGCGCTGGCCACGGTCCGGGGCGTCTACGCCCTGGCCGCCTGACGACCGGGCGGACCACGACCGTGCTGACCGTGGCGTCACCCAGACGGTGATGTCGGCGAGGTCGCCTGCAGACGCCGTTCATCGGCGACCATCCCGTGGCATCAGTCCCTGGCTGCGGTGTGGCTTGCCTGTGGCGTCGCCGTTGGTGACGGCACAGATCGGCCACGTTCATCGGCGCGGCGGCGTGCGGCTCGTCGCACCGCGTCATCGAGACGGCTGCCGGGCCGAAAGTAGACGTGTCGTTGTGCGGCACGGACCTGAAGGTCGTTCAACTCGTCAACGAGTTGCTCCGGGATGACTCCGAAATCGTCTTTCGGTCCGAGAGAGGCGATGAGCCCAGGAGCGAGCGGCAGCACGATCCGATGAGCGTCGCCGAGCGCGACTCCGCCGGTAGGCCCGATGCCCTCGCGGTCGAACCTGACAGCGAGGGCGGGGGTGTCGCCGATGAGGAACTCGCCGGCGGCGGGTCGGGCGATCTCGAGGCCGGCATCGTTCGCGAAGCGTCTGGCCTCCGCGAACAGGTCTTCGATCCGGACACGTAGCAATGCACCCGAGTCAAACAACGCGTCCATCGGCCGCAGGAGCTCGTCGGCCATTGCTTCGAGCGCCTGTCGGCCGCGGGGCGGCGCGTACAGCCCGTAGCGCTTGTAGAAAGCCCACTCCAGCATTTGTTCGTTGTCAAGCCATTGGACGCGAGCCTGTCCCCGAACGGCGGTCCAGGCATCCTCGTGCATCGTCAACGTCTGGTGACTTCTCACGAAGTGCAGCGCGATTGCGTCGCGGATGACCTGGGCCAGATCGGGGTATCGGAAGAGTGACCTGTCGGCTGCAGCCCGAATCGCTGCGGGCAGCTGGTTCTCGGTCCGTTGCCACAGCAATTCGGCAGACTTGGAAGCGTAGCGCAGGAAGTCGGGAACGTATCCGCTGCGGCTGGTTCCAGCAGCACGGGCCGGCGCGGCCGGGAAGTCGAGGTTCATGCTGGCCAGCAACTGTCCTGGGCGGCCCGGCCAAACATCCGTGAACTCACGCAGAATCGCTTGAGAAACCACGTGCTGAAGTCGGATGTTGTCAGTCGCCTCTCCGGCGAGTTCGCCGAGACGGGTCCAGATGTCGGCCGGCCTCTGGCGAGGTGGCGTCACACTCTTATGTTCGCAGGTCTGGCAACCCAGAAATGCAACGGAATCGCCGGGCGTGTCACGAGCGCAGTTCGCGGTCGGGGAAGCCGTCCGGGATCGCCTCCTCGATGCCCACCGCCTCCCAGAACGGGTCGAAGGGGACCATCAGCTCCGTCAGATGGTGGTGGGCCGTCGTCGCAGTGCGGCCCGCTGCCGCCACCGCCGCGACCTCCACGCCGTACAGAGCGGCGACCGCCGTCCAGGCCGACGGGTCGTTGCGGGACGCCGGGGTCTCGCCGGACGGGCCGACGTCGACGTGCTGGACGGCGTGGCCCGTAGCGTCCAGGACCAGGTGTTCGACGCCCTCCGAGCTGTGGTCCAGCGAGATCGACGCCCGGCGGAAGCCGCCCGCCGCGGTCACCGCAGGGGCCAGCCACTCGTTGCCGAACTCGGCGAAGAGGGTCACCCGGGTGCCGCCGCCCGGGGCCGGGCGGATCCAGGCCTGGACCGGGCGGACCGGGTCGCGGGTCGCGAGTGCGGCCAGGAACGGGTCCGGGTCGCCGTCGAGGTCCACGATGGCCAGGCCGGAGTAGGTCGACATGCGACCGCAGTGTAGGGGTCCCCGGCGGGCCGGGAACCCCCCTCCGGCTACCGGGTGAAGCGGCGGTCCAGGGCGAGGTCGTGGTCGTCGAGCGACGGGACGTACGACGGGCCGGCGAACGACGTCACCGCGGCAACGCCCGCCCAGCGGCGCAGGGCGGCCGTGGCCGTCGCCGACTCCGCCGGGGTCAGCAGGGCGATGTTGGCGCCGTGGTTGGCGCCCGCGGCGACGTATGACAGCGAGTCGCGCGTGCCGCGGCCCAGGCGGAACGGCTCGGCGCCCCACGGGTCGTTCTGGCCGTACACGAACAGCAGCTGCCGGCCGGCCAGCCGCACCCACAGGTCGATGTCGTCCATCGCGAACGGCTGGAAGCGGGGCACGATCGAGCGTGGGATGTAGGACTGGGCGCGGTCCTGGCCGCGGTACCGCTGGAGCCTCGCCAGGTGCGGCAGGGTGATCTCCGGGTAGCCCAGCTGGAACGACGCCTGGAAGTAGTACGGGATGAACGGCTCGATGCCCTGGTCGGTGTTCGAGTCGAGCCCGTAGATCAGGTCCAGCCACTCCCAGATGGCGTCGCTGGACGCGGTCGCGGGCGGCACGTCGACGCAGTCGGCGGCGAGGCTGTACTGCCAGAACGCCCACGTCGTCCCGTTGACCATGAACTCGAAGGCCCGGTCGGCGCTGCCCGTGATCGTGAACGTGCGGCCGTTGGCCGCCGCCCACGCCTGGTAGCGGGCGACCAGCTCGGAGCGCCGGCGCAGCGCCTCGACCTGCACCGCGTCGAGCGCGGCCCGGCATTCGGCGGTGCCGACCCGGGTGAAGAACCGGTCGTACGCCGAGTCCTCACTGTTGACGACGTCCTGCGGCGCCACGTAGGCGACCGTCCCGTCGACGTCGCCGGGGTAGAACCGCCGGTGGTACACCGACGTCATGCCGCCCTTCGAGGCGCCGGTCGAGAGCCACTTCTGGGCGTAGATCGGCTTCAATGCGGCCACGATCCGGTGGTGGTCGGTCGCGGCCTGCCAGATCGTGAGCTCGTCGTCCCAGTCCGGCGGCGCCGGCCGCGACGGGGTGAAGAAGCGCTGCTCGACCGAGATCTGGTTGCCGTCGACCAGCCGGGTCGGCTCGGAGCGGAACGCGAACTCCGGCACGTTGTACCCCGTGGTGTGCAGCACGGTCGGCCGGTCGGTGCCGCGGTGCAGCAGCGTGAACCGCTGCTGGAAGGTGCCGGCCCGCGGGTGGCGGTGGTCGTTCGGCTGGGTGAAGCCGAGGATGAAGAACCGGTAGGGCGCCACCACCGGCTGCTCCTCCAGCACCGTCAGGCCCGGCACGGCCCGCAGCTGCTCGAGGATGTCGGGCTCGGCCGCCGCGGCGGGGCTCGTGACCCCGGTGACCGCGCCGGCCAGCCCGACGGCGATCGACAACAGCGCGTGTCTCATGCGCAGCATGTACTGCCTCCACATCGATCAATTCCGCTGTATCGATGACCCTATCGGCTGGTGGAGGCTGGTGGAGGCGAGCGACCCTAGCCCAGACCCGCGTCAGAGGCGCAATGCCCCGGCGACCGCGTCCGTCAGCTCGTCCGGCGTCAGCGAGCCGTCGACCTCGATCGCCTGCAGCCGGTGCGACGCGGTCTCGGCCCGCAGGCGCTCGGTGAACATCCGGTCGCGCTCCAGCAGGTTGGCGAGGGCGCGCTCCGGGTCGCTGGTGCGCCCGGCGATCTGCCACAGCGAGCCGCGGTGCTCGAACGCTGCCCGGCGGAACTCGGGGGTCGGCAGGAGCCACACTGCCCGGTGCGGCTCGGTGAGCAGCGGCCGCACCAGCGACGGGAGCAGCCGGAAGCCCTCGGCGACGACCGGCTCCGGCGACCCGCGCAGGTCGGACTCGACGAATTGGAAGCCTTCGCCCCGGTACCAGTGAAAGGTCTCGAACATGGTCCGAGGCGTGCGCAGGAGCCAGCGCTCGTCCATGCTCATGGCCGCGAACCGGGCCAGGCAGGGGCAGTCGGCCGGCGGGCAGCGCCGGGCGTGGTCGGGCATCACGTCGTCGGTCGCGTACAGCCGCAGCCCGAACCGGGCGGCGAGCGCCCGGGCGACCGTCGACTTCCCGCCGCCGCTGCCGCCGCCGATCCAGAGCACGTGTCGCACCCGACCCATCTTGCGCCGCCGTCGCACAATGCGGCTGTGGACCTCCAGGACTACTTGGCCGCCGTCATCTTCGGCGCGGTGATCGGCATCGTGGCACGGGTCGTGCTGCCCGGCCGGCAGAACATCGGGATCATCCTGACCGTCCTCATCGGCATGGGCGCGGCCGTGGCCGGCACCTGGGCCGCGGACCGCTGGGACATCCACAGCGACAAGTTTCTCGTGGTGCGCGGGCACAGCTACGACTGGCTCGTGATCGGCGTTCAGGTCGGTATCGCGGTGGTCGGGGTCGCCGTGGCGGCGTTGCTCGCCAAGGCGTTCTCGACCGACGACGATGACGACTGACGGCCCCGGCGCATGAACCAGGCCAGCAGGCCGGCGGCGACGTACAGGCCGGCCTGCACCTCCAGCACCGGCATGACGCCGAGCCGGTCGCCGAGCAGGCCGGCGGCGAGCATGCCGACGCCGCTCGCGCCCTCGTAGACCGCGCCGAAGAGGCCGAAGGCCCGGCCGCGGGCCTGCTCGCCGGCCTCCCGCTGCAGGAAGCTCACCAGGCCGGTCACCATCACCAGGCCCGGCACGCCGGTCAGCACGAACAGCACGACGTAGAGCGGCAGCGCGGTCGTGACGACCGGGCCGTTCCACACCGCGAACGACAACAGCCCGAAGGCGCCGGCCCCGGCCGCGATCAGCACGGCCGGGCCCGGGGTGCGGCGCAGGGTCGCGAGCAGGACCCCGGCGGCGATCGCGCCGACCGCCTGGACCCCGCGCAGCAGGCCGGTCTCGGTCGCGCCGCCGCCCAGCTCGCGGGCGACCCACACGACGAACAGCACGACGAAGATGCCCTGGGCGACCCCGGCCAGCGCGGCGACCACGAACGCGACCTTCACCCGGCCGAGCGGCCCGCGGCCGCCGGCGGCGGGCCGCGCGGGGGCGGGCCGGGCGGCGATGCCAGCAATGAGGGCGGCCGCGGTGAGGAACGTGACCAGGTCGGCGATCACGATCACGCGCAGGTCGCCGACGGCGAGCAGCAGCCCGCCGAGCGGCCCGCCGGCGAGCCGGCCGAGGTTCTGGTTGAGCCCGACGAGCGCGTTGGCCGAGACCAGCTCCCCGTCCGGGACCAGCGCCGGCAGCAGCGCGTTCTTGGCCGGCCCGAACAGCGTGACGAGCGCGGCCTCGACGGCGATGACCGCGTAGAGGACCGGCAGCGCGCTGCTCACGAGCAGCGGCAGGAGCGCGGCGGCCTGGGCGAGGATGACGGCGACGAGCAGCCGGCGGCGGTCGACCCGGTCGGCGAGGCGGCCGGCGACCGGGCCCAGCAGGACCGCGGGGCCTAGTTCGACGAGGAACGCGAACGCGGTCTGCAGGGTCGACTGCGTCCTTTGGTACACCAGGATCGGCAGCGCGACGAGGAGCAGCCAGTCGCCGGTGTCGGAGATCAGGCCGGCGAGCCACAGCCGGCGGAAGTCACGGTGACGCAGTGCGGTCATGCGGCGCTCCCGGGGAATCCGTGGAAGTAGAGGTGGACCTGCGCGGCGTCAGCCGGCGCGTCGTCGCGGGTGGGGGCGATGTACGGCCGGATCAGCGCGTCGATCCGTTCGCCCAGCTCGGTGAGCTCGTCCGGGGTGAGCCGGAGGGTGTACGTCCCGTGCTGGCCCGCGTCGCGCCAGCGCGCCGGCACCTGGTCGCGGCGGGCCATGTACTCGGCGAGCAGCCGCTGGTCGCGCTGGATCGCCACGGCCGACACGACCATCGCCTGCTCGTCGTCCGGCGGTAGCGCGAAACCGGTGATGAGGGCCCGCCACGGACGCTCCCGCCCGTCGTCGGACTCGACCGGCGCGACGAGGCCGGCCTTGGCGAGGGCCCGCAGGTGGTAGCTGCAGTTGGACGGGGTGTCGCCGACCGCCCGGGCGCACTGCGAGGCCGTCGCCGGGCCGTTCGACATGAGATGGGTGAGTACCTCGTACCGCACCGGATGCGCCAGCACGCGCATGGCGCCCGGTTCGGTGATCGTGCGACGCGCCTCGCGACCCATCCAGCCTCCTCGGTACCCCAAACTCTGAAAGTATCTTTCAGAAGCATACTCCCAGATTCGAGTTCACCGAACTCACAGGAATCACGGTTATGTTGAACGCATGGCAACCCTCGACGGGCCGGCCGCACCCGACCAGCAGGGCCCTCAACCGGCTCGCATCCGGCGGTGGCTGCCGATCCTGGGTGTCGCGGTGGCCCTCGTGGTCACCGCGACCATCGCGTTCCGGCTCGGTTCGAGCGACGACGAGCCCGCCGCGCGACCCTCGGCGAAGGCCTCGCCGAGCGCCACCGCGCCCCCGACGATCGCCCAGATCTACGCGGCGGTCGCCCCGTCCGTCGTCACCATCACCGCCGTCGAGGGCACCACCGCCGTCGCGACCGGCACCGGCGTGATCGCCAGCGAGTCCGGCGCGATCCTCACCGCCAACCACGTGGTCGCCGGCGCCGGCGCCGTCCAGGTCACGTTCGTCGACGGCACCCGGGTCGCGGCCCAGGTCGTGCAGGCCGACCCGGAGATGGACATCGCCGTGCTGGCCCCGGCCGGGCTGCCCGAGGTCCTGGTGCCGGCGGTGATCGGCAACTCCGACCGGATCGCCGTCGGCAACACCGTGGTCGCCGTCGGCAACCAGCTGGGCCTGACCAGCAGCGCGACCTCCGGTGTCATCTCCGGGCTCGACCGCACCGCCCGCAGCGAGAACGGCACCGAGCTCAAGGGGCTCATCCAGTTCGACGCGGCGGTCAACCCCGGCAGCTCCGGCGGGCCGCTCGTCAACGCCAAGGGCGAGACGATCGGCATCGTCGTCGCCCTCGCCAACCCCACCGAGGCCGGCACGTTCGTCGGCATCGGTTTCGCCGTGCCGATCGGCGCGGCCCTCGCCGGCGGCACCGGCCCCGGCGAGGACGCACCTCAGCAGTGACGAGACCCGTGAAGGACGCACGCATGGACGTAACAGACAACGGCCACCGGCCCACGGGCCCCGTCGAGCAGGTCCTGTACGAGGTCAAGAAGACCATCGTCGGGCAGGACGCGCTGCTGGAGCGGCTCATGGTGGCCCTGCTCTCGCGGGGGCACATCCTCGTCGAGGGCGTGCCCGGCCTGGCCAAGACGCTCGCCGTGAAGGCGCTCGCCCACGCCATCGGCGGCGACTTCCACCGCGTGCAGTTCACCCCCGACCTCGTCCCCGCCGACATCGTCGGCACCCGGGTCTACCACCAGGCCAGCGGCGAGTTCCAGGTCTCGCTCGGGCCGGTGTTCACCAACCTGCTGCTCGCCGACGAGATCAACCGGGCGCCGGCCAAGGTGCAGAGCGCGCTGCTGGAGGTCATGCAGGAGCAGCAGGTGACGATCGGCCGGGAGACCCACCACATCCCGCGCCCGTTCCTGGTGATGGCCACCCAGAACCCGATCGAGTCCGAGGGCACCTATCCGCTGCCCGAGGCGCAGGTCGACCGGTTCATGATGAAGGTCCTGGTCGGCTACCCGAGCCCGACCGAGGAGTTCGTGATCGTCGAGCGGGCCATCGCGCCGGCGCCGATCACCCAGGCCATCGTCGACCCGCGCCGGCTCATCGAGATGCAGTCGCAGGTCGAGCAGGTCTACGTCGACCCCGCGCTGATCGAGTACTCGGTCCGCCTGGCCAACGCCACCCGCAACCCGGCCGAGGTCGGTCTCGGGGAGCTTCAGCGGTACCTCAGCTTCGGCGCCAGCCCCCGCGCCTCCATCAACCTCGTCCTCGCCGCCCGGGCCATGGCCTACCTCCGGGGCCGCGACTACGTGCTGGTGAGCGACCTGGCCGAGCTCGCCCTCGACGTGTTCCGGCACCGGCTGGTGCTGTCCTACGAGGCCCTCTCCGACGACGTCACCGCCGACCAGATCCTCAACCGGGTCCTGCACGCGCTGCCGGTGCCCACTCCCGTCGCAGCCGGCTGAGCCGTGGCCACCGCACCCGACCGCCTGCTGCGACGCCTGGAGTGGCAGGTGATCCGCCGCCTCGACGGACGCCTCCAGGGTTCGTACCGCACGGTCTTCCGGGGCAGCGGGATCGACTTCGCCGACCTGCGGGAGTACACGGCGGAGGACGACGTCCGGCACATCGACTGGAACGTGACGGCCCGGCTGGACGAGCCCTACGTGCGCCAGTACACCGAGGACCGTGAGGTCACCGCCTGGCTGGTGCTCGACCTCTCGGCGTCGATGCGCTTCGGCGGCGCCGAGCGGGGCAAGGACTCGGTGCTCACCGAGCTGGCCGTGACCCTGGCCCGGCTGTTCACCCTCGGCGGCAACCGGGTCGGCGCGATCCTCTACGACAACCGGGTGCAGCGGATGGTGCCGCCGCGGGGCGGCCGCAACCACGTGCTGCACCTCGCCGGCGAGATCACCCGCACCGCCGCCCGCGCCGCCGAACTGGCACAGGCCCGGCGCGGGAAGAGGGACACGGACACCACCGACCTCGACGCGATGCTGCGGCTGGCCGCCGCGACCGCCCGCCGCCGCGGCGTGGTGTTCGTGGTGTCCGACTTCCTCGGCGACGCGACCTGGGAGGCTTCCCTCGGGCGGCTCACCATGCGGCACGAGGTGGTCGCGATCCGGATCGTCGACCCGATGGAGCTCGACCTGCCCGACCTCGGGCTGGTCGTGGTCGAGGACGCCGAGACCGGCGAGCAGGTGCTCGTCGACACCAGCGACCCGCTGTTCCAGGAGCGCCTGCGGGCCGGCGTCGACGAGCGCGAGGCCGCCGTCGCCGCCGCGATGCAGCGGGCCGGTGTGACCGCCCACCTGGTCGGCACCGACCAGGACCCGCTGCAGGCCCTCGTCGCGATGGTCCGCCGGACGAAGGCGAGGCGCGCATGAGCGGTTCCGGAGCGAAGCGGAGGAGGCCGCTCATCATGGGCTCAGCTTCAGCGTCCGGCGGCCCGAGCGGAGCGGAGGAGGCATGACCTTCGGTAATCCGTGGTTCATCGTCGTCGCCGTGCTCGTGGCCGGGGGGCTCGGCTTCGGGTACTGGTCGCTGCAGCGGCAGCGGGCCCGCACCCTCGCGGCGGCCGGGCTGACCACCGGCCGCGCCGTGCGCCGGCACATCCCGCCGATCATGTTCCTGGTCGCGCTCGCCCTGCTGCTCCTGTCGGTCGCCCGGCCCGAGGCCACCCTGCCGGTCGCCCGCGCCGCCGGCACCGTCGTGCTCGCCTTCGACGTGTCGAACAGCATGGCCGCCGACGACGTCGCCCCGACCCGCATCGCGGCCGCCCAGACCGCCGCCGTCTCGTTCGTGGAGGCCCAGCCCGACAGCGTCGACATCGGCATCGTCGCCTTCGACCAGGGCGCGCTCACCACCCAGCAGCCCACCGCCGACCGGGCCGCGACCACGGCCGCGATCAAGCGGCTGCAGGTCAACGGCGGCACCTCGCTGGGCCAGGCGATCCTCGCCTCGCTCACCGTGATCGTCGGCAAGCCGGTCAGCCTGCCCGACCCGGACTCCGCCGACCCGCCCGCCGAGCTCGGCTACTTCGGCAACGCCACGATCGTGCTGCTCTCCGACGGCGAGGACACCGGCGGCCCCGACGCGGTCGCCGCCGCGCAGCTCGCCGCCACCGCGGGCGTGCACATCGAGACGGTCGGCGTCGGCACCGTCGAGGGCACGACCGTCGAGGTCGACGGCTACCGGGTGGCGACCGCGCTCAACGAGGAGCTGCTCACCACCCTCGCGCAGACGACCACCGGCTCGTACCACCGGGCCGAGACCGCCGAGAGCCTGCGGGACGTGTACGACTCGCTGGACCTGCGGCTGACCACCGAACGCAAGCCGGTCGAGCTGACCGGCGCCGCCGCGGCGATAGCGCTGCTGCTGCTCACCATCGGGGGGCTGCTGATGACCACCTGGTTCGGACGGATCCTCTGATGTCGCTGCACTGGCCGTGGGCCCTCACCGCGCTGCTGGCCTTCCCGCTGCTGCTCGCCTTCCGCTGGTGGACGCGCCGGCGGCGGCGCCGCGAGACGGTCCGGCTCGCCAGCGTCGCGCTCGTCGCCGCGGCCCTGCCCGGGCGTACCTCGTGGAAGCGGCGCATCCCGCTCGCCCTGTTCGCGGTCGGCCTGGTCGTCGTCGGTACTGCGGCCGCCCGCCCGCAGGCGTCCGTGATCGTCCCCGACGACGCCGCGACCATCCTGCTCGCCGTCGACGTGTCCGGCTCGATGTGCTCGACCGACGTCGACCCGAACCGCCTGTCCGCGGCCCAGGACGCGGCTCGCAAGTTCATCCGCGACCACGACGGCGGGGCGAAGATCGGCCTGGTCACCTTCTCGGGCATCGCCGGGCTGCTGGTGCCGCCGACCCGGGACCAGGACCAGCTGCTCAAGGCCATCGACGGGTTGCGGACCTCCCGGGGTACCGCGATCGGCCTGGCCATCCTCGCCTCCATCGACGCAATCGCCGAGATCAACCCGGATGTGCCCCCGACGGGGGTCGAGGTGCCGAACACGACCGGCGGCCCCTCCGGCGACTACGAGCCCGACACGATCGTCGTGCTCACCGACGGCCGCAACACCGACGGCGTCAGCCCGATCACCGCGGCCGAGGCCGCCGCGGCCCGCCGCCTGCGCGTCTACACGATCGGCTTCGGCACCGAGGTGCCCTCCCCGATGGTGTGCACTGCCGACCAGATCAGCGGCGACACCTTCCGCGGCCCGGGCGGTGGCGGCGGCTTCGGCGGGTTCGGCGGCCGCGGGCGCTTCCAGGAGATGGACGAGGCGACGCTGACGAAGGTCGCCGACATGACCGGCGGGAAGTACTTCAAGGCCGAGAACGCCGAGGCCCTCACCGAGGTCCTCCAGGACCTGCCCAGCCAGGTCACGCTCCAGCGGAAGAACACCGAGATCACGTCGTGGTTCGTGCTGGTCGGCGCGCTGCTGATCACGGCCGCTGTGGCGCTCTCGCAGTGGTGGAACCGTTCGCGCCTCCCGGGTGCGCCGGCGCTGGCACTCGCGGCCCGCGCGGGCTCGCCGCCGCGGGCGCCGGCTGCTCCCGGCTCGTCCCCTGGCGGCTCGTCCCCACCCGGCTCGGTCCCACCCGGCTCGGTCCCACCCGGCTCGGCTCCTCGCGGCCCGGTCCTACCCGGCTCGTCTCCGCTTGGCTCGGCCCCTCGCGGCTCGGTCCTACCCGGCTCGGCCCCATCCGGCTCGGCCACTCGCGGCTTGCTTCCTCCGGGCTCGCGCTCTTCCTCCGCGGCGGCCTCCGCCGGCTCGTCGGCCGGCTCGTCCCGGCCCGGCTTCGGGTCGGCCGGCCCGGCTCGGCGTGGCTCGGGCCCGATCGGGGGGCCGCCCACTCCCGGGCTCGGCCGGACCCGTGACGCCGGGCCGCCCGGGCCGCAATACACGGTGCCGACCTTCACGACCGCGCAGCGTGCCGACGCTCCCCCGCCGCTGGAGATCGACCTGGGCGTCCTGCCGTCCGACGAGCCCGACGAGCGGCGGCGCGGCTGAACCGACCCTCCTCGGGAAAATCTTGACGCCGCCGGGAATTGAGTCGACCCGACTCAAGTTCTAGTGAGTGACACGGTTTCCCGAGGAGGTCACCAGCCATGAACACTCTCGCCCTGCGCCGCCGTCGCGACCCGTTCGCCGAGTTCGACGCACTGGTCCGCCGGACGTTCGAGCAGCGGGCCACGGGCTTCAACCCGGCCGCCGAGGTGAGCCGCGACGGCGACGACGCGGTCGTGCGCCTGGAGCTGCCCGGCGTCGACGTCGAGCAGGACGTCACCGTCGAAATCGACCGCGGCCACCTGGTCGTCCGCGGCGAGCGGCGCGACGAGCGGGCCGAGGAGCGCGCCGGCCGCACGCTGCGCGAGGTCCGCTACGGTTCGTTCCACCGCACGTTCGCCCTGCCCGAGCACGTCACCGACGAGGCCGTCACCGCGGAGTACGACGCGGGCGTCCTGACGGTCCGCGTCGCGGGCGCCTACGCCGGCCGCGCGGCCCGCCGCATCGAGGTCACCACCCAGCCGAAGTAACGATCCACCCCGGACAATCGGAGAACGCGGGTTGCCCAGCGCAACCCGCGTTCCGGCATTGAGGCCCGCCGAGCCTCATGATCGATGGCGCGATCTGGTCGTCATGGCAGCCAGATCGCGCCATCGATCATGAGGTGCGGGCCGCGGGGCTACGTCGGTCGATCTACCCTCGAAGACGATGGCAGTGGGAGGACGGGGGCGGCCGGGATGGTGAGCGTCGACGAGGTGCGGGCCGTCGCGGGACGGCTGCCGCGGGCATACGAGGTGCTCGTCCGCGACCGCGTGAAGTGGCGCGTCGGGCAGATCGTCTTCGCCGCCATGTCCCACGACGAGACCGTCATCGGGTTCGGCTACCCCATGGAGGAGCGCGCCGCCACCGTGGCCGCCGAACCGGACGTGTTCCTCATGCCGCCCGACAGCGACCTGCGATACCGCTGGATCTGCGCCCGCATGGAAGCGCTCGACGCCGACCGCATGCGGGAGCTGATCGAGGACGCCTGGATGATGTGCGTCCCGAAGAAGGTCTGGACCGAGTTCCTGGCCCGCAACCCGCGCTAGGCCCGATCCCCCGACGGAGATGGCGACGGCGACGGCTGGTCGGCGGCCGGCTGGTCGGCCCGGCTCGCGCGGATCTGGTGGCCGACGCTCGTCAGGCACTTGCCCGAGTTGAGGTCGAACCGCCACCCGTGCAGCTGGCAGGTCAGCACGTCGTTGTCCACGATGCCGAAGCGGGTCAGGTCGGCCTTCAGGTGCGGGCAGCGGCGCTGCACGTTCCAGCCGCCCAGCTGGATGTCCTCCGCGTCCGAGGTGCGCTGGTGCTCGTCGTACCAGCCCTCGGCATACTGCAGCCGCTCCTCCGACAGGCACTTGAAGAACGCGTAGACGAACTCGTTGTACTGCCCGATGCGCGCCGCCGAGAACCGGCAGGACAGGAACAGCGAGTTGGCCCAGTCGACCTCACCGGTGAAGAGCAGGTGCTCGATGAGGGCCCGCTCGGTGCGGAACCGGTAGCGCACCTTCTCGTCGACGTAGTGGCGCACCTGCTTGCCCGGGAAGTCGATGACGATCGACTCCACCGACTCGCCGTCGTAGCCGACCAGGTCGAAGCGGACCGGGCCGCCGACGCCCTTCGCGAGATACACCGACTCCTCGAGGAGCGGCTCGACGCGCCGCTGCAGCTCCTTGAGCACGTCGATCTCGGGGTGGCGCCAGGTGGTCTTCTCGTGCGCGATGATCGCCTTCTTGCGCTCCCGCATGTCCTCCAGGTGCGCGACCTTGTTGGCGAAGAACTCGTCGACGGGCACCGGGTGCGTGGTGACGCAGTCGTCGGCGGTCAGCTCCGCGACCGACCCGGGCAGGAGCACGACGCCGTTGGTGCCGCCGACCTTCGCATACTCCGACAGGAACACCGACTGGTCGGGGAAGATGTTGCCCTCGTCGCCGAAGATGTCGTTGAACTGCCACAGCTCGTCGTCGAGGAAGCACGGCGGCCCGGCGATCGGGAACACGTGCGACGCCTTGAGGTCGTCGATGTACCGCCAGGTGCGGTCGAACTGCCGGTCGCGCTTCTGCTTGCCGAAGGCCCGCTTGGCCGCCTCGGGCAGCTCGTAGACCATCGGATACCAGATCGCGCCGGAGAACTGCAGCATGTGCGCGTGCACGTGGCCGAGCTCGGCGAAGAAGCCGAGGTCGGTGGGGCGGGCGTCGTTCTGGTTGAGCAGGCGGACCCCGTCATACTCGACCCAGAGCGACGAGTCGCCGATCGGGCCGTCGGTCGGGGAGGTCAGCGCCTGCACCAGGATCTTGAGCCCGCCGTCGAGCTCGTGGACCTCGTTGGTCTTGGTCTCCAGGAAGTGCTTGAAGCCGAGCTCCTCCAGCTCGTCGCGCAGCTCCGACGTGGGGTACTCGGGCAGGAGCACGGTCGCCTTCTTCGACACGAACCGCTTGAGGTGCGCGGCGTCGAAGTGGTCGCGGTGCAGGTGCGAGACGTAGAGATAGTCGACGTCGCCGAGCGTCTCCCAGTCGAGCAGCGAGTTGTCGGGGAACGGGAACCACGATGCGAAATACGCCGGATTGACCCACGGATCGCACAGGATGCTGCCGGCGGCGGTGTCGATCCGCATGCTCGCGTGGCCGGTCCCGGTGATGCGCAGCACCACTTCTCCCCTTTGCTGGAGGGATATTTCCTGTTCCGCGTCGAACCTACCCGACGGGTCTGACAACTCACGAGGCACGCTCCGGCGGCGAACCGTCGGGAAGGCGACCCGTATCAGACCGGTCACAGAGCGTTCCTACGAGCATGGACGACAACCTGCTGTACCTGCGTTCGTATCTGCTGATGCGGGCCGTCATCGGCCTCGTCGGCGTGGCCCTGCCGTTCGGGCTGGTGATCGGCGACTGGGCGCTCGAGCACGGCACCCTCCTGGCGAAGGGGAGCCTCAGCGCGTACTTCTACTCCGGCATGCACGACGTCTTCGTCGGCAGCCTGTGCGTGACGGGCCTGTTCCTGGTCACGTACAAGGTCTTCGAGCACAACCTCGACAACGTGCTCAGCGGCGTGGCGGGCGTCGCGGCGCTCGGCGTGGCACTGTTCCCGACGAACCGCCCCGGCGGCGGCGCGGTGGAGCTCACCCCGTTGCAGCGCGAGCTCGGCGAGCGGACCGTCGCCACGGTCCACTACACGTCGGCGGCCGTGTTCATCGTGGCGCTGGGGGTGATGAGCCTGTACTTCGGGATCCGTGAGGGCCGCAAGGACGACCGCAGCGACGCGCTGCCCCCGCGGTTCTGGCGCCGGTTCCACTGGACCTGCACGGCGGGCATCGCCGCCGCGGTGGCGTTCATCGCGGTGTCGCAGCTGACCGGCTGGCTCGTGGCGTACTCGCTCATCATCGGCGAGACCCTCGCCGTGCTGAGCTTCGGCGCCTCGTGGCTGATGAAGGGCCTCGAGCTGCGGGTACTGCTGGCGCCGAAGCGCTCGGCACTGGTGGCGGCGGGCCGAAGCCGGCCCTGACGGAGGGGGACGGCGTGGTGCTGGTGGTGCTCGCGGTGCTGCCGAGTCGCCGCTGCCCGGGCCGCGGCGTTGCGCGCCGCGGCCCGCACGACGAGCCGGAGCCTACTTCCGGCCCCGCACGCCGTTCTTCTTCCGCGGCTTGACCGTGATGTGGATCGGCGTGCCGGTGAACTCGAACTCCTCGCGGAGCTTGCGCTCGACGAACCGGACGTAGCCGGGGTCGAGCGGCCCGGTGGTGAAGAGCACGAACTTGGGCGGCGAGACGCCGGCCTGGGTGGCGAACAGCACCCGTGGGGCGCGGCCCCCGCGGACCGGGTGCGGCGTCGCCTGGACGAGCGCGGTGAGCCACTGGTTGAGCTGGCCGGTGGGCACCCGCCGCTCCCAGTTGGCCAGGGCGGTGCGCAGCGCCGGGGCGAGCTTGTCGACAGCCCGGCCGGTGAGCGCCGACACGTTCACCCGCACCGCCCACGGCACGCGGCGCAGTTCGCGTTCGATCTCTTTCCCCAGTTGGTACCGCCGGTCGTCGTCGACGAGGTCCCACTTGTTGAACGCGATGACCAGCGCCCGCCCGGACTCGATCACCATCGTGAGGATGCGCTGGTCCTGCTCCGAGATGGGCTCGCTCGCGTCGAGCAGGACGATGGCCACCTCGGCGGCCTCGATCGCGGCGTTGGTCCGCAGGGAGGCGTAATACTCGGTGCCGCTGGCGTGTGACACCCGCTTGCGCAGGCCGGCGGTGTCCACGAGGTGCCAGGTCTCGTCGCCGAAGTCGACGAGGCTGTCGACCGGGTCCACGGTGGTGCCGGCGACCGAGTCGACGACCGCCCGCTCCTCCTTGGCCAGCTTGTTCAGCAGGCTCGACTTGCCGACGTTGGGCCGGCCGACGAGCGCGATGCGGCGCGGCCCGCCGTCGCGCGGCTCGACCGGCCGGGCCGCGGGCAGCGCCTCCAGGATCTTGTCGAGCAGGTCACCGGCGCCCCGGCCGTGCAGGGCCGAGACCGGGAACGGCTCGCCGAGGCCGAGGCCCCACAGGCTGGCGGTCTCGCCCTCGATGCGGGCGTTGTCGACCTTGTTGGCGACCAGGATCACCGGCCTGCCGCTGCGCCGCAGCATCCGCACCGCGGCCTCGTCGTCAGCGGTCGGCGGGATGGTGGCGTCGACCACGAACAGCACGACGTCGGCGGTCTGCGCCGCGATCTCGGCCTGGGTCGCGATCGCCTTCGCCCGCTCCTTGGCGTCGGGCAGCCAGCCGCCGGTGTCGACCACCGTGAAGTGCCGGCCGGTCCACTCGGCGTCGTAGGCGACCCGGTCGCGGGTCACGCCGGCGACGTCCTCGACGACCGCCTGCCGACGGCCCAGGATCCGGTTGACGAGGGTCGACTTGCCCACGTTGGGCCGTCCGACGACGGCGACGATCGGCAGGCTCAGCTCGATGTCGCCATCCTCGGTCAAGTCGAGGTCGGCCTCAGTGCTCACGGGGGTCCCTATCGTCATGCGGCTCTACGCCGTCACCGTCTCCAGCATCCGCTGGAGGCGCTCGACCACCTCGTCGATGCCGAGCGCGGTGGTATCGAGCACGACGGCGTCCTCGGCCTGACGGAGGGGGTCCGCGGCGCGCGTCGAGTCCAGTTTGTCACGGCGCGCGAGGTCGGCCGCAGTCGCCGCCTGCGTGGTCGCGTTCTCGCTGCTGCGACGGCGGGCCCGCTCGTCGGCGGACGCGGTGAGGTACACCTTGAGATCGGCCCCGGGGGCGACCACCGTGCCGATGTCGCGGCCCTCGACCACGATCCGCTGGGCGACCGCGATGATGTCCCGCTGCTGGGCGACCAGGATCGAGCGCACGGCGGGCACCGCCGAGACGGCGGAGACGGCCTGCGTGACCTCGGGCCCGCGGATCTCCCGGTCGACCCCGACGCCGTCGACCTTGATGTAGGGGCCCGCGGGGTCGGTGCCGACCTCCAGCGCCACGGTCTCGGCCACCGCCGTGATCTTGTCGGCGTCGTTCAGGTCGACGCCGGCACGCAGCACCGCGAAGGTCACCGCGCGGTACATCGCGCCCGTGTCCAGGTACTGCGCGTCGAGGGCCTGCGCGACCCGGCGGGAGATCGTGGACTTGCCGGAGCCGGAGGGCCCGTCGACGGCAACCACCAGTTGCCGGCTCTCGTCGCGCACGCCCGTTCTCCTCACCCCGAATGACGACCGCAGGAACTCCGGTTCGACAGTACTTGACCCGCCGGTGACACAGTCCTACGGGAGGCCGCCGACCTCCTGCGTGCACGGCTCCCCCATCGTCCGGTCGGCCTCCGGCAGCCGGGCCAGCACCGTGCGCGAGAGGTCGAGCAGGGCGTCGACCTGCTCCTCGCTCAGCGCGTCGTAGAACCAGTGCCGCACGTGGGCCACGTGCCGCGGCGCCGCCTGGGTGATCGCCTCCCAGCCCGCGTCGGTCAGCACCACGAACGCGCCACGGGGGTCCTCGGTGCACGGCTCGCGCGCGACCAGGCCGCGCTGCACCATCCGGGTGATCTGGTGGGTCAGCCGGGTCTTCTCCCAGTCGGCCGCCTCGCGCAGCTGGAAGACCCGCATCCGCCCGCCGGGTGCCTCCGAGAGGCTCACCAGTACCGCGTACTCCGCGCCGGTGAGCCCGGTCTCCCGCTGCAGCTGCCGGGCCAGGCGCCGGTTGATCTCGGCCTGCAGCGCGATCCAGCCGCGCCAGGCGCGCTGCTCGCGCTCGTTCAACCAGTTCGGCTCCGGGGTTGGGTCGGTCGTCACAGCATCAAGGGTACGGGAATCGGTGACACATCACCCTTGTTGCGAGCTACTGTGTCGGTGACACGTCACCCACCCGGTGACGTGCGGGTTTTGATCAGGGAAGGCACGACGAACATGACCAAGGTCGGAATCATCCTCGGCAGCACGCGCCCCGGGCGCGCCGGCGAGTCGGTGGCGAAGTGGGTCTACGACATCGCCTCGCGGCGCACGGATGCCGAGTTCGAGCTCGTCGACCTGCTCGACTACAACCTGCCGCACCTCGACGAGGCGGTGCCGCCGGCCATGGGGCAGTACGCGAACGAGCACACCAAGCAGTGGGCCGCGAAGATCGGCTCGTTCGACGCGTTCGTGTTCGTGACGCCGGAGTACAACCACTCGACGAGCGGCGCGCTGAAGAACGCGATCGACTTCCTCTACGCGGAGTGGAACAACAAGGCGGCCGGCTTCGTCAGCTACGGCAGCGCCGGCGGTACCCGGGCGGTCGAGCACCTGCGCCTGATCATGGGCGAGCTGCAGGTCGCCGACGTGCGCGCGCAGGTGGCGCTGTCGCTGTTCACGGACTTCGAGAACTGGACCGTGTTCAAGCCGGGCCCGCAGCACGAGGGCACCCTGAACACCGTCCTGGACCAGGTGGTGACCTGGGGCAAGGCCCTGGAGTCGGTGCGCAAGGGGTAGCGCTGCCGCACAGGGGTGTGTGACCAGCCGGCCGGTGGCTTTGAGGGAGGTCTTCCGGCCGGCTTCACACTGCCCGGGCGTACCGCGCGGCCAGCGCGCCCGCGGCCGCCTTCAGCTCGGCCGGGCCCTCGATCTCGAGGTCGACGTCGAACATGCCGAGCCACGCCGCCAGCCCGGTCCACGACCAGCTGCTGCCCGTCACCCGGCAGCTCTCGGGGGTGACGACCTCGACGATCGCCTGCCCCCGCACCCAGTCGTTGACCGCGGCGGCGGGCGCCTGCAGGACCGCCGAGCCGCGGCACGGCAGCATGTCCTGCCGCTCGAACCGCTCGGCCACGAACGTCGCCACGTCCGGCGCCGGCAGCGGCCGGGGCGTGAACCGGGGGCCGTTGGGCGTCCGCGGCGTCATGCGGTCCACGCGGTACGTGCGCCAGTCGCCGCGGTCGAGATCCCACCCGATCAGGTACCAGCGGCCGCCCCACGTCACCAGGTGGTGCGGCTCGGTCCGCCGCGGCGGGCGCAGCCGCTCCGGCTCCCCCTCCAGGAACTCGCGCCGCCCGGTGTAGTCGAATCGCAGCGTCTCCCTCGCCCGTACCGCGGTGCCGACGGCCAGCAGCGCCTCCGCGTCGACGTCGGTGTCCCAGCGCCGCCCCTTCACGACCCGGGTCACCTGCAGCGCGTCCACCCGGTGGCGCAGCCGGGCGGGCATCACCTGCCGGACGGTGGCCAGGGCGCGCAGCGCCGCCTCCTCGACGCCCTGCACGGTCATCGTCGCCGTCTGCAGCGCGACCGCCACGGCGACGGCCTGGTCGTCGTCGAAGAGCAGCGGCGGCAGGTCGGAGCCGGCGTCGAGGCGGTACCCACCCTCCGGGCCGCGCGTGGCCAGCACGGGATAGCCCAGCTCACGGAGGCGGTCGACATCCCGCCGTACTGTGCGCGGGCTCACCTCCAGCCGGTCCGCCAGGGTCTGCCCGGGCCAGTCGCGCCGCGCCTGCAGGAGCGAGAGGAGGGCGAGCAGCCGGGCCGAGGTCTCCAACATGCGCTCAGTATTCCGCGTGATGCGGACAGAAGCTGTCCTGAACCCCGGGCAGAGTCGTGGTTGCTTCCGGTTGTTCGAAAGGGGCTTCCATGATCACCACCCGGGGACTCACGAAGGACTTCGTGGTCAACAAGAAGACGACCGTCCATGCCGTACGAGGGATCAACCTCGATATCGGGCCTGGCGAGCTGGTGGCCGTCCTCGGCCCCAACGGCGCGGGCAAGACGACCACCATGCGCATGCTCACCACGCTCATCGCTCCCACGGCCGGCACCGCGACCGTCGCCGGGCACGACGTCGTCCGGGCGGCCGCCGAGGTGCGGCGGCGGATCGGGTACGTCGGGCAGGGCAACGGCGCCGCCCACACCCAGCTGGTCGGCGACGAGCTGCGGGTGCAGGGCCGCATCTACGGCCTCGACCGGCGCACCGCGGCCCGGCGGGCCGACGAGCTGCTCGCGGCGCTCGACCTGGCCGAGCTGGGCAAGCGGAAGGTCACCGACCTGTCCGGCGGCCAGCGGCGCCGGCTCGACGTGGCGATCGGCCTGGTGCACGCGCCGGCGCTGCTGTTCCTCGACGAGCCGTCGACCGGCCTCGACCCGCAGAACCGGGCCAACCTGTGGACGCACATCCAGCGGATGCGCGCCGAGTTCGGGATGACGATCGTGCTGACGACGCACTACCTGGACGAGGCCGACACGATGGCCGAGCGGGTCGTCATCGTCGACCACGGTGAGGTCATCGCCGACGACACCCCCGCCGCGCTGAAGGCGAAGCTGGCCGGCGACCTGCTGGTCGCGGCCGGCGACGGGCGGGCCCTGGCGCCGCTGGCCTCGGCGCTGCCGGGCGCGCGGGATCTCACGGTGACCGATGCCGGGATCGAGGTCCGGGTCAATGACGGGCCCGCCGCGCTGCCGGAGCTGGTGCACGCGGCCGGGGTACACCTGAAGACCGCCGAAGTCCGCCGGCCCACCCTCGACGACGTCTTTCTCGCTTTGACCGGCCGCAACCTGAGGGAGAACTGATGAGCACCCTGTCTGTCGTCTCGAACGGCGGCGTCCGCGGGCTGGTCCGCGACGCCGGCATCGTGGCCGGCCGCGAGCTGCGCCCGCTCATCCGCTCGCCGTTCTCGCTGATCTTCGGAATGATCCAGCCGCTGGTGTTCCTGGCGCTGTTCGGCCCGCTGCTGGCCGGGTCGCTGCGCGGCCAGACGGGCGGCCTCGGCGCAGACGTGTGGCAGTGGTTCGTCCCGGCGATCCTGGTGATGACGACGCTGTTCGGCACGTCGACGGTCGGGGCGAACCTGCTCGGCGAGTTCCTCACCGGCGCGCACGAGCGGATGCTGGTGACCCCGCTGAGCCGCCAGTCGCTGCTGGTCGGCCGGGCGCTCAAGGAGATGGTCCCGCTCGCCGGGCAGGCGGTCGTCATCGTGCTGGTCATGCTGCCGTTCGGCTTCGACCTGCACCCGGCCGGCGCGCTGCTCGGCCTGGCCCTGCTCACACTGTTCGGGATCGGCCTGGGCTCGCTGAGCTACGCCCTGGCGGTCGCGGTCCGTCGCACCGACTGGATGTTCTGGGTGGTACATCAGACGCTGCTGTTCCCGCTGATGATCCTGTCCGGGATGCTGCTGCCGCTGGAGACCGGGCCGGCCTGGATGCGCGCGGTGGCCGAGTTCAACCCGCTCGCGCACATGGTGACCGCGGAGCGCCTGCTGTTCGCGGGCCGGATCGGTTCGCCCGACGTGGCCTGGGGCTTCGTGGCGGCGGCGGCGACTGCGCTGGTCGGCCTGTGGGTCGGCATCCGCGCCATGCACCGCTCCACCTGACGCCTACAACGACGTTGGCCGATCTACCCTCACGTGGAGGGTGGATCGGCCAATGTCGACTTCTTGCGGCGGCTACTCGCCGACGGCCTTGAAGAGGGCGCCGATCTCGGCCTGTGACAGGTGGCGGGTCCGGCCGGGCCGCAGGTCGCCGAGCCGGATCGGCCCGATCTGCGTCCGGATGAGCCGCTGCACGGGGAACCCGACGGCGTCGAACATGCGCCGCACGATGTGGTTGCGCCCCTCGTGGAGCACAACCTCGACCAGCGCGACCTTGCCGTACGCGTCCACGACCCGGAACGAGTCGACCTTGACCGGCCCGTCCTCGAGCGTGACGCCGGCCTTGAGCTGCCGCCCCATCGCTCGGGGCACGGGCCCGGGGATCTCGACCTGGTACGTCTTGGCGACCTCGTACGACGGGTGCATCAGCTTGTGCGCCAGCCCGCCGTCGTTGGTGAGCAGGATCAGCCCCTCGCTCTCGGCGTCGAGCCGCCCGACGTGGAACACCCGGGCGTCGATGTTCGGCACCAGATCGGCGATCGCATTGCGCCCGCGCTCGTCGTCCATCGTCGACACCACCCCGGGCGGCTTGTTCAACGCGATGTACACGAGGCGCGTGTCGGTCACGAGCCGCTGCCCGTCGACGTGGATAGCATCACGCACAGCGTCGGCCTTGTCGCCGAGCGTGGCCTCCTTCCCGTTGACGGTGACACGGCCCTCGTCGATCATGCGCTCGCAGTTGCGCCGCGAGCCGAGCCCGGCAGCGGCGAGGATCTTCTGCAGGCGCTCCGGGTTGCGCGGCGGCTGCGCGTCGGGCGGCGCGTCGAACGCGGACGAGGTGAACTGTTCGGCATCAGCGCTGGGCATCGGCGATCTCATCTATGTCGTCGGGCAGGAACGGGGCGAGCGGAGGCAGCTGGTCGACACTGTCGAGCCCGAGCTTCTCCAGGAACAGCGTGGTCGTGCGGTACAGCAGCGCGCCGCTCTCCGGCTCACTACCCACTTCCTCGATCAGCCCCCGGGTAACCAGCGTACGGACCACACCGTCACAGTTGACCCCACGGATGGCCGAAATCCGCGACCTAGTGACAGGCTGTTTGTAGGCGACCACGGCCAGTGTCTCCAGCGCGGCCTGGGTGAGCCGCACCTGCTGCCCGTCGAGCACGAACTTCTCGACATAGGCGGCGTACTCCGGCCGCGTGTACAGTCGCCACCCGCCGGCAACCCGCCGCAGGTCAAATCCAAGCCCCATCGAGGTGTACTCCCGCGAGACGTCCTCGAGCACGACCCGCACCCGGTCGACGGGCTGCTCGAGCACCTGCGCGAGGGTGAGCTCACTGGTCGGCTCGTCGACGATGAGCAGGATGGCCTCGACGGCCCCACGAAGCTCGGCATCGGACATGGCAACCTGCTCGACGGCGTCCTGAGCGGGGGCGGGGAGGTCGACCGCAAACAGCGCGTCCCCCGCACCGACGTCGCCCCTCTCGGACTCAACGCCCGCACCCACTTCGGGGCCAACGCCCGCACCCATTTCAGGGCCAACAACCGCGCCCACTTCAGGGTCAACAACCGCGCCCACTTCGGAGTCAACGACCGCGCCCACTTCAGGGACATCGACGTCTACTGCAGGGACATCAACCGCTCCCTGCTGGGCGACATCGACAGCACCCTGTTCCCCGCCATCGACGAGCGCCGCGTCCGCAAGCTCGGACGCCCCAGCTTCCGCAAGCTCGGGCGCGGCGGCCATAGGCTCCGGCAACTCCGCAACATCGACCACGTCCACCACAGCGGCATCGACAGCACCGGATTCCGCGACATGGACGGCATCCCCTCGCCCGCCGTCGACTACATCCTCTTGCTCGGCATCGACCGCACCCTCTTCGGGGACGTCGACCACATCCACGCCCGAAACATCGGCAAGGTCCGCATCCGGCGCATCGACCGAGTCCAAGTCCGCGGGTGCGACATCGACCGAGTCCACCGCGGGGGCATCGATCAAGCCCTGTTCTTCGGCATCGACAACGGCTGCTTGCTCAACATCGATCGCAGGCGGTTCGGCGACATCGACGGAAGCCTCTGCCGCGACATCGATCGACGGCTCGACGACGTCCAGCACCTCCGCGGCCATGGGCCCTGGGTCCCTTTGCGCCGGGATCACAACCGCGGGAGCTGGCGAAGCCTCGGCGACCGGAGGCTCCGAGCCCTCACCCAAGGTCGTGTCCCGAGTCTCGTCCTGAGCCTCGGGTAGAACCTCGTCGCGGATCTCGCCCGGAACCTCGTCGCGGATCTCGTCGCGGATCTCGTCGCGGATCTCGTCGTGAGCCTCGTCCCGACTTTCGTCCCGAGTTTCGTCCCGAGTCTCGGCCTCGGTCTCGGCCCGGGGCTCGTCCAGGGCCTTGTCCGAAGTGGCGTCCAGCGCCTCGGCCGGGGTCGGCTGGGCGGGAGGCTTCGGGCGTTCCCAGGGCGGGATCCAGCTCGCCGCCTGGTCGGCAAGCGACCTGCTGCGCTGGTCGTCCTGGCTCACTGTGCCACCTCGCTGTCCGCTTCGTCGTCCTCGCCCGCATTCGCCGCCGCCGCTTCGCCGGGGTCCTCGGGCTCGGTCAACAGCGAGGCACCACCGTCAGCAGCGCCGCCCGAAGGCGAATCGTCCGCCGCGGCGCCGTCCGGGGAACCACCGTCCGGCGCGGCGCCGCCCGGGAAACTGCCCTCCGGCCCGGCGCCGTCCGGGGCGTCATCCTCCGGCGCGGCGCCTGCGGGTGGAGCGGGGGCCTCGTACTCCTCGACCTCGATAGCCACGTCCACGGCGTCCGGGAGACCGCCCTCCGGCGTGGCGCCGTCCGGGGTGCCACCCTCCGGCGCGGCGCCTGCGGGTGGGGCGGGGGCGCCCTCGTACTCCTCGACCTCGATGGCCACGTCCGCGTCGTCCGTGCCGGTCCAGCGGACCAGCAGCTCCCCCAGCGCCTGGGCCTGTTCGAAGCTCACCAGGTTCTCCCGATAGAGCTCCAGCAATGCCAGGAAGCGGGCCACCACCTCCAGCGTCGACTCGCAGTCGATGCACAGCGCGCTGAACGTGGCCTCGCGCTGCTCGAACAAGCGGTCCTTCACGATGTTCGCGTGCTCGCGGACGCTCACGCGGACCATGTGGATGTGTGCGATCGAGACCACCGGCGGGGCCTTTGGCGTGAACGCCTTCAGTGCCAGCTTGAGCAGCCGCTGCGGGCCCACGCCGAGTACCAGGTCCGGCAACGCCTCGGCGTAGCGGGGCTCCAGGGCCACCGACCGGGGGTAGCGCCGCGAACCCACCGACTCCAGGCCGGCGATGTGGGCCGCCGCCTCCTTGAAGGCCTTGTACTGCAGCAGCCGCGCGAACAGCAGGTCCCGCGCCTCCAGCAGCGCCAGGTCCTCCTCGTTCTCCACCGTCGCCGACGGCAGCAGGCGGGCGGCCTTCAGGTCCAGCAGCGTGGCCGCCACGACCAGGAACTCCGACGCCTCGTCCAGGTCCCAGTCGTCGCCCATCGCCCGGATGTACGCGATGAAATCGTCCGTCACCGTGTGCAGCGCGACCTCGGTGACGTCCAGCTTGTGCTTGCCGATCAGCTGGAGCAGCAGGTCGAACGGCCCGGTGAAGTTGGCGAGCCGCACCTGGAATCCGGCCGAAGCCGAGGCCGGATCCACGACGGCGGCAGAAGCGGACGAATCCGGCGCAGCGGCAGCCTCCACCAGCGTCGGAGGAGCGGCGTCGGGATCGGTCACCGGAAGAACGTAGCGCAAGAACTGCGTGAACTCGCTACAACCGCCGCTCGGCCTGCTGGGCGATCACCTCGCGGGCGAGCTGCCGGTAGTTCCGCGCGCCCGACGACGCCGGATCCAGCACCGTGATCGGCGCGCCGGCGACCGTCGACTCCGGGAACTTCACCGTCTTGGTGATGACGGTCTGGTACACCTTGTCCCCGAACGCCTCCACGACCCGCTGCAGCACCTGGCGGCAGTGGGTGGTGCGGCTGTCGTACATGGTCGCGAGGATCCCCTCGAGCTCCAGGTCGAAGTTGAGCCGCTCGCGGACCTTGTCGATGGTGTCGAGGAGCAGCGCCACACCCCGAAGTGAGAAAAACTCACATTCCAGCGGGATCATCACGCCGTGCGCCACGGTGAGCGCGTTGATCGCCAGCAGACCCAGCGAGGGCTGGCAGTCGATCAGGATGTAGTCGTACTCCTTGAGGACCGGGCGGAGCACCCGCGCCAGGGCCATCTCCCGGGCGACCTCGGTCACCAGTTGGATCTCGGCCGCGGACAGGTCGATGTTGGCCGGCAGCAGGTGGAGGCCCGCGATGTCCGTCTTGATCCGGATGTCCTCGACCGTGACATCCGAGTCCATCAGGATGTTGTAGATCGTGAGGTCCAGGTTGTGCGGGTTCACGCCGAGGCCGACCGACAGCGCGCCCTGCGGGTCGAAGTCGACGAGCAGCACCCGCCGCCCGTACTCGGCGAGGGCGGCGCCCAGGTTGATGGTCGACGTGGTCTTGCCCACGCCGCCCTTCTGGTTGGCCATCGCGATGATCCGCGCCGGGCCGTGCCGGTCCATCGGCATGGGCTCGGGGATCGGCTTGCGCATCGTATACGCCGTGGGGTCCGCCGGGCCCAGCTCGGCGCCGAGGTCCAGCGATGCCTGCTCGGCACGCATCGTGGTGGTCCAGGACTCCGCCTGGTCGCCCATGCCTGTCATCGCTGTCTACGCCCCTCCCGGCGGGCCGACCCAACCCCTGGGACCGATCCGGCGTCGGCGATCTGGGGGAAGCGAGTCGGCCGTTGCCCGACTGTACGTCACCGCAGGGTACATATGGCAAAGGGCGCCCGGCGTGTCGCGAAGCTCGTCGTTGGGTACGGTTCTTCGCGTGTTAGGACCTGGGGACGTGCTCGGCGACCGCTACCGCCTCGATGAGTTCGTCGCCAGCGGCGGCATGGGACAGGTGTTCCGCGCGACCGACCTGACGCTCGGCCGCACCGTGGCCGTGAAGGTCCTGCTGCCGGGCCACACGAGCAAGTCCGAGTTCGGCGCCCGGTTCCGCGCCGAGGCGCGCATCATGGCGTCGATCGGCCACCCGGGCGTCGTGGGCGTGTACGACTACGGCGAGAGCCGCGAGGGCACGCTGTACCTCGTCATGGCCTTCGTCGACGGCAAGCCCCTCGGCGAGCGGATCAACCGCGACGGCACCATGCCGGTCGGCGACACCCTCGACATCGTCGCGCAGGCCGCCGACGCCCTCCAGGCGGCGCACGACCGCGGCATCATCCACCGCGACGTCAAGCCCAACAACCTGCTCGTCAACGAGAACGGCGGCGTGACGCTCGTCGACTTCGGGGTGGCCCGCTCGCAGTCCGTGACGTCCGTCACGAAGGTCAACGCCGTCATCGGCACCGCCCTCTACATGTCGCCGGAGCAGGCGTCGGGCAAGCCCATCTCGCCGTCGACCGACATCTACGCGCTGGGCGCGGTGGCGTACCACTGCCTTACCGGCAGCCCGCCGTTCACCGGCAGCTCGCCGCTCGAGATCGCGATCAAGCACCTCCAGGACGAGCCGCCCCCGCTGCCCGAGTCGCTGCCGGCCGCGGCCCGCGCGTTGGTCGAGCGGGCGATGGCCAAGGCCCCCGACGACCGCTTCCCGACCGCGGCCGCCCTGGCCCAGGCCGCCCGTGAGGCCAAAGACGGCACGGTACCCCTGGTGCGCCCCGCGGTCACCGACACCGCCGAGTTCGACGCGGTGGACGACGGCCCCGGACGCCGCCCGGCGTGGTACCCGGTGGCCGTCGGCCTGGCCCTGGCCGTGCTCGCCGGCGGTGTGGTGCTCGCCGTGTGGGCGCTGAGCCGGGAGGCCCTCCACGGCGCCGACCCGGGCGGACCGGCGGCGACCTCGACGGCACCGAGCGTGGCGGTCACCTCGAAGGCGGCGGGCGGCCCGCCGACCGCCCAGACGTCCGCGCCGAGCGCCTCCGCGTCCGCCTCGGTCGCGCCGTCGTCGCTCGCCCCCAGCTCCCCGGCGCCGCCGAGCGAGCCGCCGAAGTCGTCGGAGCCGCCGGCGCCGAGCACGCCGCCGGCCGAGCCGTCGTCCCAGCCGCCGGCGACCCCGGACGCCACCCCGACGCAATAGTTCAGGTTCTTGTGCAACCCTTCCCGGGCGGATTCCGTCTACCCCCGGACGAAGGGAGCCCAGACGGGTGAACGAAGACGACGAGGCGCACTTCCGGGAGTTCGTCGCCGCACGCTTCGACGGGCTGCGCTCGCTCGCCTACCTGACGTGCGGGGACTGGCACACGGCCGAGGACGCCGTGGCCGCGTCCCTGGCCAAGCTGTACGTGCGCTGGAAGAAGGTCGACACCCCGCTGGCGTACGTGCGGCGGGCGATCGTGCACGCCCTGGTGGACGAGAGCCGGCGGCCGTGGCGCCGCCGCGAACGGTCGGCCGGGCACAGCCTGCCCGAGCTGGCGGGGCCGGACCACGCCGACCAGGTCGACGAGCGGATCCGGATCCGCGCCGCGCTCGCCCGCATGGCGCCCGGCCAGCGAGCGGTGCTGGTGCTGCGGTACTACGAGGGGCTGAGCGTTGAGGAGACCGCCGAAGTGCTCGGCCGCCAGCCGGGCACCGTCAAGAGTCAGACGGCCCGGGGGCTCACGGCGCTCCGGGCGCTGCTCGGCACGGAAGATCTCCGGGTCACGGACGGCATTGCTGACAGTCAACCCGCAGGCATCGAGGAGAACAGGAGGGAAGGGCATGGCACCACAGGATCTGCGCAGTCTGTTGACTACGGCCAGGGACGACGCGCCGCCACCGCGGCTCAGCGTTGACGACATCACCAGCGCCGGCCGCCGGCTCGTGCGCCGGCGCCGCCGGGTCGCCGTGCTCTCCTCGGTCGCCGGGGGCGCGGTCGCCGCGATCACGGCCGTCGCCGCCGTGGTGATGCTCAACACGCCCCAGCCGATCACGCCCGCGCTCGACCCGAGCGGCCTGCCGGGGCGGCCGTCGCCGACGCCGGCGCAGTTCACCGAGGCCGCTCCGTTCGTCACGACGTACGCCGGGTACCGGGTCGGCCGCTACGCGGTGAGCGACCCGAACCTCGTCACGACCGCCTACCAGCAGTCGAGCATCGACGACACCCGCGCCCTGCCCGGGGCACCGTCGATCTCGCCGACGGCGCAGAGCACGAATCCGCAGGGAATCAACCGGCTGGGCGGCACGCTCGTCGTGTTCCGCACCGGCGCCTTCGAGCCGAAGGCGTTCGAGCCGAGCGAGAAGGTCCAGCTGCGCTCCGGCGTCGGCCTGCTGCACTACGCGGGCCAGCTGTCGGCGCCCGAGGTCGACAAGGCCCGCGTCGAGAAGTACGCCCTGACGGGCGCGCCGATCCCGGCCATCACCTGGCAGTACGCCAGCGACGCCTGGGCCGCCGTCTACTGGACCACGTGGGAGCAGACGCCCACCCGCGACGAGCTGGTGGCGATCGCCGACGGCCTCTCCCCCGCGACGCCCAAGCCGTTCCCGATCGGCTTCCAGGCCCAGCTGATCCCGAAGAACTACTCGCTGGCCGCGGCGAGCTTCGGTCAGGACGTGCCGAGCGGCGAACGCCTGGTCTCGGCCGTGCGGCTGACCCCGAAGCCGATCCAGACACCGCTCACCGAACCGGTCGACTTCGACGACTACCTGACGGCGACCCTCGCCGTCGGGCTGCCTTCGCCGAACGGCAAGATCACCAGGGACCGGTCGGCCTGCGCGTCGGCCTCCCTGGCCACCTGCATGTACCTGACCGAGGCGGGCACGCTGGTGCTGGTGGACTACTCCTCGCCCAAGGAGGCGGTGAGCACGCCGCCGGCGCTGGTCGCCCAGCGTATGAACCCGGCCGACCCGACCGACCCGGGCTCGTGGCCCCCGGTGACCGACGTGTTCGGCACCTGAAGCACCTGAAGCACCAGAAGCACCAGAAGCACCTGAAGCGCCGGACCACCGTTCCCGCGCTCCGCGCACCCGATATCGGGTGTGCGGAGCGCGGGCCGGGGCTGCTACCGTACTCGTATGCGTTTCTGAGCCCATTGACGCCGCGCGTGCCGCCGACTGCCCACGAGCAGGAGGCCGGCCCCCGTTGTGGGTTTCGGACAAATCCCCGCTTCGCGTCCAGCGCGGCCACGCCTGTCCGTTCGCCGTCCAGCAGACCAGCTTCCCGCGAAGGAGACACGCATATGCCTGCCGAGTCCGACTCATCCGGTACCGCGGCCGAGGAGACCTCCGAGGAGACGCTCCCGCCGCCGGCCAACCCGCTGGAGGCGCTCCGGCGCGCCCAGGCCGCCCGCTCGCTCCCGCCCGGCTCCGGTGGCCACGGCGGCAAGGGCGGCAGGGGCGGCGGCAAGGGCGGCAACCCGAAGGCCCCGCGGATGTACAACCGGGGCAAGTGAGACACGAATGAGAAGGGCCCCGGCGACGGGGCCCTTCTTCGTCTGCTCCGAGGGGCCGCCTACTCGGTGAGATAGCGCTGGATCGTCGGCCCGATCCGGGCCACCACCGCCTCCGGCGACAGCGCCACCACGGGCGGCAGGCGCAGGATGTGCCGCGTGAACGCCAGCCCGAGCATCTGCGCCGCAACCAGGGCCGCCCGCTCCCCCGCCACGGACGGATCCGGGCTGAGGGCCTGCGCCAGCGGTACTATCTGGGCCGCGAAGATGCCGCGCAGGCGCTCCGCCGCCGCCTCGTCGGTCGCCGCCGACCGCAGCAGCGTGAGCAGCGCGTCGTCGGAGGGGTCGTCCTCCCAGCGGTGCAGGAAGTGTGTCACGAGCGCCGCGCCGAGCCGCTCCTTCGGCACGGCGCCGATGTCGGGCAGCCGCAGGTCGACGTCGACGGCCGCCGCGAAGAGCCGTTCCTTGCTGCCGTAGTACCGCATGACCATCGACGGGTCGATGTCGGCGGCGGCGGCGATCGCCCGGATGGTCGCCTTCTGGTAGCCGTCGGCGGCGAACCGCGCCCGCGCGGCCCGCAGGATGGCCGCCCGGGTCCCGTCCGACCGCCGCAGCGGCTGTGCGTCGTTCATGCCCACAACTGTAGGCCAACACTTGTTGACACACCAGCTGCGGCACTCCTACAGTCGATGGCAGTCAATCAAACCCATCCAACCTGATGCATCAGCATTGATGCATCAGCATTGATGCATCACGCCGATTGAATCACGCTTGATGCATCACATCTGATGCATCAGATGTGATGCGGCCGAGCAGCAGACGGGGAGTTGTCGTGTGGGATGTCGTCGTCGTCGGAGCCCGGGTCGCCGGGGCCGCCACCGCCCTGCTCCAGGCCCGCCAAGGAGCCCGCGTGCTGCTCGTCGACCGGGTCAGGTTCCCGAGCGACACGCTCAGCACGCACCAGGTCCAGCCGGCCGGCATCGACATCCTTGAGCGTTGGGGACTGCTCAAGGCCCTCGGCGACGCCCCCGGGCACGAGCGGGTGCGGTTCGACATCGACGGGACCCTGATCGAGGGCGCGTTTCCCGGCGGAGGCCGGCTGTACAGCCCGCGCCGGACCGTGCTCGACACCGCGCTCGTCCAGGCCGCCGCCGACGCCGGGGCCGAGGTCGTCCAGGGGTATCACGTCGCCGGGCTGCTCAGGGACGACGACGGGCGGGTGACCGGGATCCGCGGGCGGGACGGGAGCGAGCACCGCGCCGGGCTGGTCGTCGGCGCCGACGGCAAGCACAGCCTCGTCGCCCGCGAGGTACGCGCGCGAACCGTCGTCGAGGCCCCGGTGCGGACCGTGGCCAGCTACAGCTACTGGGAAGGGGTCGAGATCGGCCACGGCGAGCTGTACCACCGCCCGGGCAGAGCGGTCGCCGCGTTCCCCACCAACGGCGGGTTGACGATGGTGTACGCCTGCGCGCCCGTCGGCGAGTTCGACGAGTGGCGGCGCGACCCCGAAGCCGGCCTCGTGCAGACCCTCGACCGGTGCGGGGACCTCGGCGACCGGGTGCGCGCGGGGAAGCGGGTCGAGCGGGTGCGGACCACCAACGACCTGCCCAACCGCATCCGGGAGGCGACCGGGCCGGGCTGGGCGCTGGTCGGGGACGCCCGGATGGTGATGGACCCGGTGACCGCTCAGGGCATCAGCAACGCGCTGCGGGACGCCGAGCAGGTCGCCGACCGGACCAGGATGTTCCGCATCACGCAGCGGATCGCCCGGCTCACGCCGCCCGGCGGGATCCTCCGGCCCCTACTGAAAGCCGTCGCGCGCAGCGACGCGGCCACGACGCGGTTCCTGGGGATCTTCGCGGGCACCGTCACGACAGCGTTGCCCTGGGGTGGGCGGTCGCGTACACCTCGCGCAGCTTGTCCACGGTGACCAGGGTGTACACCTGCGTCGTGGTCACCGACGCGTGACCGAGCAGCTCCTGCACCACGCGGATGTCGGCGCCGCCGTCGAGCAGGTGGGTGGCGAAGGAGTGGCGCAGCGTGTGCGGCGAGACGCCGGACGGGCCGTCGACCGGCAGCCCGGCCCGGGCCGCCGACTTGCGCAGGATCGTCCACGCGCTCTGCCGCGACAGCGCGCCGCCGCGGGCGTTGAGGAACACGTTCGGCACGCCCCGGCCGTTGGCGACCAGCGACGGGCGGCCGCGCACGAGGTATGCGTCGAGGGCCGACCGGGCGTAGGAGCCCATCGGGACCAGCCGGGTCTTGCCGCCCTTGCCACGCAGCAGCACCATCCCGTGCCGGCCGGTCAGGTCCAGGTCGTCGACCGCCATCCCGACCGCCTCGGAGATGCGCGCGCCGGTGCCGTACAGAAACTCCAGCAGCGCCCGGTCGCGCATGCCGAGCGGCCCGTTGTCGTCGGGGACGGCCAGCAGCCGGGCGACCTGGTCCACGTCGAGGGCCTTCGGCAGTCGCTTCGGCAGCGACGGCGGCTTCACCTCGCGGGACGGGTCGGCCGGGGCCAGCCCCTCGAGCAGCAGGAAGCGGTGCAGGCCGCGGACGGCGGAGGCGGCCCGGGCGGCCGAGGAGGCGGACAGCGCCGGCTCGCCCGAGCGCAGCGCGGCCACGTGGCCGGCGATGTCACGGGCGGTGACGTCGGCCAGATCCTTGATCCCGGCCGACGCCAGCCACTCGACGTAGCGGTCGAGGTCGCGCCGGTACGACGCGAGCGTGTTCGACGCCAGCGCGCGCTCGACGGTCAGGTGGTCGAGGTACGTGTCGACGGCGCGGCGCACCGCCGCGCCCACCTGCACCGGGCTCCCGACCACCTGTCCAGTATCTAGCCCAGCACGTCCGCCAGCGCGACGTGGCCCATGCCGTGGGCGTCGGCGACCGGGCCGTAGGTGACGTGCCCGTCGTGGGTGTTGAGGCCGAGGGCGAGCGCCGGGTCGCGGCGCAGCGCGTCCCGCCAGCCGCGGTTGGCCAGCTCCAGGGCGTACGGCAGGGTGACGTTGGTCAGCGCGTACGTGCTGGTGTGCGGCACCGCGCCGGGCATGTTCGCGACGCAGTAGAAGATCGAGTCGTGGACCCGGTAGGTCGGCTCGGCGTGCGTGGTCGGCCGGGAGTCCTCGAAGCAGCCGCCCTGGTCGATCGAGATGTCGACCAGCACGCTGCCCGGCCTCATCCGCTTGACCAGGTCGTTGGAGATGAGCTTGGGCGCCTTGGTGCCGGGCACCAGCACCGCGCCGATGACCAGGTCGGCGTCGAGGACGGCGCGCTCGATCTCGTAGCTGTTGGAGGCGACGGTCTGCAGGTGGCCCTGGTAGATCGCGTCGGCGCCGCGCAGCCGGGAGATGTTCTTGTCCAGGATCAGCACCTCGGCCTGCATGCCCAGCGCGATCGCGGCCGCGTTGAGCCCGGAGACGCCGGCGCCGATGACGACGACCTTGGCCGCGTAGACCCCGGACACGCCGCCGAGCAGGACGCCGCGCCCGCCGCCCGCGCGCATCAGGTGGTACGCGCCGACCTGCGGGGCGAGCCGGCCCGCGACCTCCGACATCGGGGCGAGCAGCGGCAGCGACCGGTCCGGCAGCTCGACGGTCTCGTAGGCGATGCCGGTGACCTTGCGGTCGACGAGCGCCTGGGTGCAGTCCCTCGATGCGGCCAGGTGCAGGTAGGTGAACAGCACCTGCCCCTCGCGCATGCGGTCGTACTCCTCGGCGATCGGCTCCTTCACCTTGAGCACCAGGTCGCCGGCGGCCCAGGTGTCGTCCGCGGTGGGCAGGATGGTGGCGCCTGCCTCGCGGTACTCCTGGTCGGTGATCGAGGAACCCTCACCGGCTCCGGCCTGGACGTAGACTTCGTGACCGCTGGCGGCGAGCTCGTGGACGCCGGCCGGTGTGATCGCCACCCGGTATTCGTGGTTCTTGACCTCGCGCGGAATTGCGACCTTCACTGTTGCGACCCCTCTCCACCAGCGTCCGTCACGCTGCGTGTACAAGCGGGAGTTTATGACCCACGGGGTGCGATTGCGGGCAGCACAGTGTGAACTCCTCCCGGGCTGGATTGACAGACTGTCCGGCGCGAGCCTGATCTATGCTGTGCGGCCATGACCGTGTACGGCGGGCCACGCCCGACGCCGCCAGCCCCGAAGCCCGATCCGGTGCTCATCGGCGCGTTCGCGTTTCTCGTCGTGGCGATCATCGTCGGGGTGGTGCTGGCCGCCCAGGCGTTCACCGACGACGGGCCGTCCGGCCCGGTCAACGCCGGCGCCACGACCGGCCTGCCGGCGGCGCCCCAGTCCTCGGCGGCGGCGCCGTCGAGCGCCCCGCCGTCGCCGAGCGCCTCCCCCACCCCGTCGCCGACGAAGGCGAAGGCCCTGGTCGAGGCGAAGCCGAGCCTGCTGCGGGCGTCCCACTCGCAGCTGTGCCTGCAGGCCAATGACGGCAACGGCGCCATCGGGGTGCAGCAGCCCTGTGACGGCAACAACCGCACGGAGCTGTGGGTGCCGCAGGCCGTCAACGGCAGTCAGGACACGTTCCGCTGGGTGAACGCGCAGGACAACCGCTGCCTCGACGTCAACGGCGGGTCGAAGGACAACGGCGCACAGATCGTGCAGTGGGACTGCCACGGCGCGCCCAACCAGCAGTGGCGGCTGCAGCGCGACGGCGACGGCTACCGCGTGGTCAGCGTCAACAGCGGCAAGTGCATCGGCGTCGACGGCGGGCGCACCGATCCGGGCGCGGAGGCCCGCCAGTGGGACTGCGACGGCTCCCCCAACCAGCGCTGGGTGATCCAGCAGTAACGCATGGTAGTGACCGTCAGCGCCGCAGCAGCGCGATCGCCAGGGTGAGCAGGGCACCCGCCGACGCGACGGTCCGCACGAGGTTCCACCGCACCCAGTCCGCCTCGAAGCTCGCCCGTACCGCGGCCAGGTCCGGGATCCCGGCGGCGGGGCCGGCGGCGTTCAGCTGGTTGTTCAGCGGCACGTTGATCGCCGCGGTCACGACGAAGACGACCCCGTAGAGGACCACGGCGGCGACCAGCCACGGCAGCGGCTGGCGGTGCCCGCCGCCCAGGTGCAGCAGGGCGGCGGCGACGGCGGCGAGCAGCGCGCCGACGTACACCGTCAGGAACCAGCCGTTCAGGATGGCCACGTTGATCTTCTGCATGACGTCGACGAACGTGCGGTCGTCGACCCGCTTCAGCGCGAGCATGACCGAGGTCGAGTAGGCGAAGAAGACGCCGGCGGAGAGGCCGACCAGGAGGGTGGCGGCGGCGAGGACGGTGCTCCGGAGCTGTTCCATGCAACTCAGTGAATCGGCTCGGGCCGAGACGTGCCATGGCCGAGACGCGCGGATCCATGCGCGGGCGTCTACGGTGGGGGCGTGGACGCGCTGACCGCCCTCCTCGACGGGCCGCGGGCCCGGGGCGCGTTCCTGCTGCGCTCGGTGCTCACGCCGCCGTGGTCGCTGCGCATCCGCGACGAGGCCGCCCTCGCGGTCGCGGCGGTCGTGCGCGGCGCCGCCTGGTACGTGCCCGACGACGGCAAGTCCGTCGAGCTGCACCCCGGCGACGTCCTGGTGGTCCGCGGGCCCGGCCACTACACGGTGGCCGACCCACCGGACTGCCCGCCGCAGATCGTCATCCACCCGGGCCAGCGCTGCACCACGCCCGACGGGCGGGACCTCGCCGAGCTGATGTACCTCGGGGTGCGCACCTGGGGCGACGACCCGGACGGCCCGACGGTGATCCTCACCGGCGCCTACCAGCTGGCCGGCGAGGTGAGCCGCCGGCTGCTCGGCACGCTGCCGCAGGCCCTGATGGTGCCGCGGGAGGACTGGGACACGCCGCTCGTCACGCTCCTGGCCGACGAGATCGCCAAGGACCGGCCCGGCCAGGAGGCGGTCCTCGACCGGCTGCTCGACCTCGTGCTCATCACGGCGCTGCGCACCTGGCTGGCCCGGCCCGGCACCGCGCCCGGCTGGTACCGGGCCCAGTCCGACCCGGTGATCGGCCCGGCCCTGCTCCTGCTGCACCACGACCCGGCCGCGCCGTGGACCGTGGCCGCCCTGGCCGCGCGGGTCAAAGTGTCGCGGGCGCTGCTGGCCCGCCGCTTCACCGAGCTCGTCGGGGAGCCGCCGATGGCGTACCTCGCCGGCTGGCGCCTCGCGCTCGCCGCCGACCTGCTGCTGGAGCCGGGCGCGACGCTCGGCGCGGTGGCCCGGCAGGTGGGCTACGGCAGCGCGTTCGCGCTGAGCGCGGCGTTCAAGCGGGTGCGCGGCGTGTCACCGCGCGAGCATCGGGGAGAATCCGAGGCGTGATCCCGGAGAAGTGCCCCTGCGGCCTCGGCGAGCCCTACGACGACTGCTGCGGGCAGTACCACCGCGGTGCCGAGCCGCCGAGCGCCGAGCTGCTCATGCGCGCCCGCTACGCGGCGTACGTCGTCGGCGACCGCGCGTTCCTGCTGCGCACCTGGCACGAGAAGACCCGGCCGCGGGCGCTCACCCTGGAGTCGAACCAGACCTGGCAGGGGCTGGCGATCCTCGACCGGCAGGGCGGCGGCATCTTCGACACCGAGGGCGTCGTCGAGTTCCGGGCCCGCTACACCGCCGAGGGCCGCCCGGGCACGATGCACGACCGCAGCCGGTTCGTGAAGGTGGGCGGGGCCTGGCGCTACGTCGACGACGTCTGAATCCGCAGGACCACGATGGTGCCGCCGGCTCCGGTGCGCACCTCGACGGCGTCGACGAGGTGGCGGGCCAGCCACAGGCCGCGGCCGCTGGTCGCGTTGCTGGGCGGGAGGGTCTGGCCGTTGAGCCGCTCGGCCGGGATGCCGCTGCCCTTGTCGGTGACCTCGCAGACCAGCTCGCCGTCGATCACCCACATGCGCAGCGAGCCGCGGCCGCCGGCGTGGCGCACGGCGTTGGTGACGATCTCGTTGACGGCCAGCACGAAGTCCTCGAGCCGCTGCTCGCGCAGCCCGACGGCCGCGGCGCCGCGGCCGACGGCGTGGCGGACCGCGGTGATCTGCTCAGCGTCGAAGTCCTCGACCAGCAACGCCGTCGTCTGCACGGCATCGGCCACGGCGTCACCTTTCCCGCTGCGTCCCGCCGAGACTACCTCCCGCCTCCGGCGGCCCGGTGACGAAGTCACCCTGGAGTGCAACATGCAATGCGGGCACCGCATGCTTGACGGCGTGGACGACGACTTGCGGGTCACCCCCGACATCGCCCTGCCCCGGTCCGAGCTCACCTGGCGGTTCAGCCGGTCCGGCGGCCCGGGCGGGCAGTCGGTGAACACCACCGACTCGCGGGTCGAGCTGCGCTTCGACCTGGCCGCGTCCGGCGCGCTGCCCGAGCTGCTGAAGACGCGGGCGCTGCACCGCCTGGCCGGCCGGCTCGTCGACGGGGTGCTGTCGGTGGTGGCGTCGGAGCACCGCTCCCAGCTGCAGAACCGCCGCGCGGCCGAGGAGCGCCTGGTGGAGATCCTGGCGGCGGCGGTGGCCCCGCCACCCAGACCGCGGAAGCGGACCAAGCCGTCACGCGGCGTGATCGAACGCCGCCTGTCGGACAAGCGCCACACATCGCTGCGCAAGCAGCACCGCCGGCGCCCCGAGGACTGAAGTTGACCGCACGGCGACGTTGTTCATAGTGAAGGCATGAAGGTCATCGTCTTCGGCGCGACGGGCATGGTCGGCCACGGTGTGCTCCGCGAGTGCCTGCTCGCGGACGACGTGGAAGAGGTCCTCGCCGTGACCCGCAGCCCCCTCGCCGTCAGCCACGCCAAGCTGCGCACACTGCAGCACGACAACTTCGCGGACTTCACCGGCGTGGACTTCGCGGGCTACGACGCCTGCTTCTTCTGCCTCGGCGTCTCCTCCGTCGGCATGTCCGAGCCCGACTACCGCCGCACCACGTACGACTACACCCTCGCCGCGGTCCGCGCGATGCCGACCGACCAGGTCTTCGTCTACGTCTCCGGGGCGGGCACCGACACCAACGGCCGGCAGATGTGGCAGCGGGTCAAGGGCCGCACCGAGGACGACGTCATCGCGTCGCCGGTGCGCGGCTACGCGTTCCGGCCAGGCTTCATCCGCCCGATGCACGGCGCGCGGTCGAAGGTGTGGTACTTCCACGCGCTGTACGTCGCCCTCACCCCACTGTCGGCGCTGCTGGTGCGGGGGTTCCCGGGCATCGCGACGACGACCGAGCGGCTGGGCCGGGCCATGCTGCGGGTCGCCCGCGACCGCCCGGACCAGCGCGTCTGGGACTCCAAGGCGATCAACGCGGCGGGATAGCGCGGGACCGGCCGCGGAACTCGGCGACCACCGTGCCGTCCGGCCGGGTCACCGTCACGTCGTAGACGCCGGCCCGGCCGCGGCGGACGCGCTCCACGGCCACCGCCGTCAGCACGTCCCCCTCCCGGACCGGCTCCAGGAACTCGACGTCGGCCCCGGCCGCCACCGTCGGCGTGCCGTACGAGTTGCAGGCGAACGCGAACGCGGTATCCGCCAGCAGGAACACGAAGCCGCCGTGGCCGATGGCGTGGCCGTTGAGCATGTCCGGGCGGACGGTCATCGTCGCCGTGGCCCGGCCGGGGCCGACTGCGGAGACGGTGATGCCGAGCGAGCGGGAGGCGACGTCGGCCGCGTACATCGCCTCCGCGCTCGCCTGCGCTCTGGCCGCAGGGTCCATCAGGTGGCGGCGGACGCCGGGCGCAGCGTCGACCAGCCCCGGTCCCGGGCGGTGGCCGCCGCCAGGACACCGATCGCGCAGGCCGCGTTGGTGACCTCGCCGGCGAGCACCATGCGGACCGCCTCGTCGAGGTCGATCCAGTGCAGCTCGAGCTCGGCCTCCTCGTGCGTCCGCTCGTGGCGCTCCGCCAGCGGTACCGTGGAGATCTCCCGGGCCAGGAAGAGCCGGATCTTCTCGTTGGACGCACCCGGCGACGGGTGGATCTCGACGAGCAGGTCCCAGCGGGCGGCCACCAGGTCGGCCTCCTCGGCCAGCTCCCGGGCGGCCGCGTCGGCGAGCGGCTCGCCCGCGACGTCGACCAGGCCGGCCGGCAGCTCCCACAGCACGGTGCGGACGGCCGGCCGGTACTGGCGGACCAGCGCCACCCGGCCGTCGGCGTCGACGGCGACCACGCCGACGGCGCCGACGTGCACCATGTAGTCGCGGGCGACGACGTCACCGCCGGGCATCACGACCTCGTCGGTGACGATCGCGAACACGCGGTTGCGCAGCCGTTCGGTGTGCGACCGGACCTCGTACGTATGCGTCATGCGTCGATCGTCTCAAGTTCCACGGGGAGACGATCAGCCGCGTTGTAGGCGACGGCCGCGCCGACGAACGCGGCGAACAGCGGGTGCGCGCGGGTCGGGCGGCTCTTGAGCTCCGGGTGCGCCTGGGTGGCGACGAAGAACGGGTGCGTGTCGCGGTCGAGCTCGACGAACTCGACGAGCCGCCCGTCCGGGGAGGTGCCGGAGATCTTCAGGCCGGCCTTCGTCATCGCCTCGCGGTAGGCGTTGTTCACCTCGTAGCGGTGGCGGTGGCGCTCGGAGACCTCGGTCGCGCCGTACGCCTCGGCGGTGAGGGTGCCGGCCTCGAGGTGCGCCGGGTAGGCGCCGAGGCGCATCGTGCCGCCCAGGTCGCCCTTGCCGGCGACGATGTCCTCCTGGTCGGCCATCGTCGAGATGACCGGGTCGGACACGTCCGGGTCGAACTCCAGCGAGTTGGCGCCGGCGATCCCGCCCACGTTGCGGAGCACCTCGATCGTCATGCACTGCAGGCCGAGGCAGAGCCCGAGGGTCGGGATGCCGTGTTCCCGGGTGTACTGCGACGCGCCGATCTTGCCCTCGATGCCCCGCACGCCGAAGCCGCCGGGGATGACCACGCCGTCGACGCCCGACAGCGCCTGCGCGGCACCGGCCGGGGTGGTGCAGGCGTCGCTGGGCACCCAGCGGATCTCGACGCGCGCCCGGTGCGCGAAGCCGGCGGCCCGGACCGCCTCGGTGACCGAGAGATAGGCGTCCGGCAGGTCGACGTACTTGCCGACGATGGCGACGGTGACCGTCTGCCGCGGGTGGTGGACCCGGTCGAGCAGGTCGTCCCACTTCTTCCAGGCGACGTCGCGGAACGACAGGCCGAGCCGGCGCACGACGTAGGCGTCGAGGCCCTCCTCGTGCAGCACCCGTGGGATGTCGTAGATGGACGGGGCATCGGGCGCGGACACGACCGCCTCGGCGTCGACGTCGCAGTACAGCGCCAGCTTGTGCTTGGTCTTGTCCGGGATCTCCCGGTCGGAGCGGCAGACCAGCGCGTCGGGCTGGATGCCGATGCTGCGCAGGGCGGCGACCGAGTGCTGGGTCGGCTTGGTCTTCAGCTCGCCGCTGGGCGCCAGGTAGGGCACCAGCGAGACGTGCAGGAAGAAGCAGTGGTCCCGGCCGATGTCGTGGCGGACCTGGCGGATCGCCTCCAGGAACGGCAGCGACTCGATGTCGCCGACCGTGCCGCCGACCTCGGTGATGACGACGTCGGGCGCGACGCCGTCGGCGTCGGGGGCGGACATCGCCCGGATGCGGGCCTTGATCTCGTTGGTGACGTGCGGGATGACCTGGACGGTGTCGCCGAGGTACTCCCCGCGGCGCTCCTTGGCGATCACGGCCGAGTAGATCTGGCCGGTGGTCACGTTGGCGTTGCGCGAGAGGTCCTGGTCGAGGAACCGCTCGTAATGCCCGATGTCGAGGTCGGTCTCGGCGCCGTCCTCAGTGACGAAGACCTCACCGTGCTGGAACGGGTTCATCGTTCCCGGGTCGACGTTGAGATACGGGTCGAGCTTCTGCATGACGACCCGCAACCCGCGGGCACTGAGCAGACTGCCCAGGCTGGAGCCGGTGAGACCCTTGCCGAGCGAGGAGGCGACGCCCCCGGTGACGAAGATGTGCTTGGCCTGCCGGCTGGCACCGGTCCGTATCGAGCGATCCACGGGAGTCCAGCCTAACAGCAGGTGAACGCTGGTGCAGAAGACACACCCGGCGTCACGAGCATCACACCGACCTGTCGTCGGCGTGGTCGAGCACTCTGAGACAGGCGAGCACCACCAGCGGTAACGCTGTGGCGAGGGCCGCGCCGAGGACGTTGAGCGACACGCCCTCGACCAGACCGGCCAGCAGCGACGCCACCACGAGCCCCGCCAGCGCCCCCCGAACGGGTGGGAAGACGCCCAGCAGGCGCCGCAGCCCGCCCCAGTCGCGCAGCAGGACGAAGGTGGCGTACAGCAGGGAGCCGAGCACCAGCACGGTCAGCGGGCTGGTGACCGTGGTGACGACGTTCGCCTCGCCGATGCGCCGGGCGATGAACCCGGCCGTGCCGTCCAGGGTCCGCACGAGCAGCCGGCCGACGCTGCTGCGCTGCTCCTCCGGGCGGAACAGGTCGAGAACCGCGAACCCGGCGGTGACGACGAGCGCCGCGCCGAACGCCCACAGCAACCGGGTGATGGTCAGCCAGCCGCCGACCGCCATCGCGGCGGCGACGCAGATCCCGGCGGTGAGGGCCACCGCGCCGGACGCGTCGGCGCCGAGGTACGGGCTGCCGATGACGACCATGCCGACCGCGCCGACGACGGCGATCACGAACGGCCGCCAGCGCCGCTCGAAGCGCTGGGCGAGGGCCGCACCGCCGAGCAGCACGCCGGTGACGAGCAGGCCGAGGCCGATGACGCCGACGCCCGCGTACCGGCCGCCGACCAGTGCCGAGTAGCCGGCCACCCCGTTGAGCTGCAGCCGGGAGCCGGTGAGCACATCGAACGCGACGGCCAGGGCGGCGAGCGTGGCCACCCCGCCCAGCGGCGCGATGGCCCGGCTGCGGGCGGTGACGTACGCGAGGACGAACGTGGCCACGGCGAGCACCCCGAGCGTCACGCCGCCGAACATGAGCCCCGGCGACGACCACCGCCACCAGGGCAGCAGGTCGGCGACGAGCGCGGCCGGGACGGCCAGGGAGGCGGCGAGCAGCAGCACCTCGGCGGCCCGCTGCAGCCACGCCGGCGTCGGGGTGTACGACTGCGGGCCGCCGGGCCTTCTCGCCCGGTGCAGCAGCGGTACCGCGGCCAGGAAGATCAGCAGCTCGGCGACCACGAGGCCGGTGAAGAAGTTCGAGCCGACCCGCCGCTGGATGCTCGCCTCCCGGTCGGCGTCGGCGAGCTCGTCGACGGCCGCGGCCAGGTCGGCCGGCCGGCCGCCGGTCATCGACGCGGCCCCGCCGGCGAAGAGCTTGCCGGGGATCGGCCGGTCCAGCGCCGCGAGGGCGGTCGGGGCCAGGTCGACGACCTGCACGTAGCCGGGGCGGGACGTCGACGGCGAGGTGAGCCAGCCGCCGGTGTAGCCGGGCCCCTGGGCGATCGCGACGTGCAGCCGGCCGGTGGCGTCGAGGTCGGACAGGCCGGCCAGGACGACGACGGCCCGCTCCGGCCGGCCGGCCATGACGCTCGCCAGCACGGCGTCGGCCCGCCGGGCGTCGCCGGCCCGGGCCGCGGCGTCGCCGCCCTCGATCTGCCCGGCGTCGACCAGCGTGAGCGCGCAGGCGGACAGCAGGCTCTCGTCGACGGTCTCCGAGTAGCGGTCGACCCGCCCGTAGGGCCGGGCGGCGGCGATCGCGGCGCCGGGGCCGATCGCGGTGGTGCAGCGCACGCCCTCGGCCAGCGCGCCCGGCCGGGCGCCCCAGTGCAGGTTGCGGTTGCGCGCGACGACGTCGGCCTGGTCGGGCAGCGACGCGCCGGACTTGCCCTGCGTGTCGGGCTCGATGACGGCGCTCAGCGGCGGGCAGACCGGGGTGACCGCGCCGGGCGTGTAGATCGCGAAGTTGCCCGCGCCGAGGGTCAGCCAGCCGTCGCCGGCGCAGGTGACCCGCCGGGCCGAGCGCACCGACAGCGCGCCGATCGAGCCGGCCTGGGCGAGCTGCCACATGGTCGGGGTGTCGTCGGGGTTCACGTCGTCCCAGCGCAGCCCGGCGACCCCGACGACGATCACGTAGTCGGCGGCCGGGGCGACCGGCTCGGCGGCCGGGCGCGGGATGAGGGCGACGATGCCGAGCAGTCCGACGACGAGCGCGAGCAGGACCGGGGTGAAGCGATGCAGCCAGTGCCGCATCAGCCCTCCCCGCGGGCGCGCAGCTGCGCGTACACCGCCTCGACCTGCTTCACGGTGTCCTCGGCGGTCGGCCAGGTGGCGGCCTGCGCGAGGCCCTTGCGGCCCAGCTCCTCCCGGGCGCCCGGGTCGTG
>NZ_JBEXCY010000019.1:85014-101305 GCF_040605515.1 Dactylosporangium sp. NPDC005572
GTGGCGGCCTGCGCGAGGCCCTTGCGGCCCAGCTCCTCCCGGGCGCCCGGGTCGTCGAGCAGCTGCTCGACCGCGTCCGCGATCCCGTCGACGTCGTGCGCGGCCACCAGGCGGGCGGCGGAGCCGACGAGGTCGGGGACGCCGCCGACCGCGGTCGACACCAGCGGTACACCGGCTGCCATCGTCTCCTGCACGAACAGGGGCTGGCCCTCCCACACGCTGGTCGCCACGACCAGGTCGGCCGCGGCCAGCAGGTCGGGCACGTCGTCGCGGTAGCCGAGCAGGCGCACCGGCGCGTGCTCGACGGAGATGCGCTGGGCGAGCGGCATGTACGACGGGCCGCTGCCGGCGATGGCGACGTAGGGCGGCGGGTCGCGGTGGCGCCAGCGGGCGGCCGCGGCGACGAGCGTCTCGAAGCCCTTCTGCGGGTGCAGCCGGCCGGCGGCGAACACGAGCGGCTGGCCCGGCTCGACGCCCAGCTCCTCGCGGACGGCCTCCCTGCCGCGGGCGGGCGGCGGCAGGACCGACGCGGGCACCTTGGCCAGGCGGACGTCCTTCCCGCCGAGCTCGCGGACCCGCTCGACGAGGTCGGTGGAGACGCCCAGGGTCACGTCGGCGGCCCGGGCGACCCGGCGTTCGAGCGGGTGGTACAGCCGGGCCCGCAGGCCCTTGGCCAGCACCAGGTTGTGCCAGGTGACGACGAGCGGGACGCCGGCGGGGCGGGCGAGCGCGGCGACCAGGCCGGCCCGCAGGCTGTGCGCGTGGATGACGTCGACGCCCCGCAGCTCGCGGCGCAGCGCCCGCACGGCCAGGACGTCACCCGGCTGGGGGTTGGCCGGGATCTCGACCGGCACGAATGTGGCGCCGTGCTCGGCGAAGCGGAACTGCTCGCCGGTCGCCGCCGGGCCGTGCACGCTGACCTCCGCGCCGTGCGCCACCAGGCCGTCGACCAGCATGGCGACGTGCCGCCCGGTGCCGCCCGTGCTCGTGGCCAGCACCAACGCGATGCGCACGATCAGCCCTTTCTCTTGACGAGTCGCCGCAGGGCCGGGCGGTCGGCGACCGCCACCCCGGCGAGGAAGACCACCGCCACCACGACTCCGCACAGCATGCCCTGCGCAGCGGCCCCGCCCGCACCGGGGGTGCTGATCGCGCCACGGATGGCGAGCCCGGCGACGACCGCGACGGCGCCCGACACCACGGATGCGGCGGCGGTCCGGGCGACGCCGGCGAGCGCCGGCGCACCCGCCTTCCTGAGGATGGCGAACAGCAATGCGGCGCCGAGCACGACCATCCCGGCCGAGTTCGCCGCGGCGAGCGCGGGCACCCGGTCGGCGACCGGCAGGGTGACCGCGAGCAGCAGCGCGACGCCGGCCGCCGCGGCCCAGCCGAGCGCGGTGGCGGCCGCGGCCGGGTAGGCGTTGGCCCCGGCGTACAGGGCGCGGGACAGCAGGGCGAACAGCCCGTAGCCCAGCAGGCCGGGGGCGAACCAGGCGATCGCCCCGGCGAGCGGCCCGATGGCGGGCGGATGGGAGGACGCGGCCGCCAGCAGTACCGCGATCGGCCGGGCCAGCACGATGAGCCCGGCGGCGCCGAGGGCGGTGAGCAGCACGACGCTGCGCACGGCCGGCGCCAGGACCCGCGCGAACCCCTCCCGGTCGCCCGTCGCGCCGTGCTCGGCGAGCGCCGGGTAGGTCGTGGTCGCCACCGGCACGGCGAGGACCGCCCAGGGCAGCAGGAAGATCGTCTGGGCCAGGCTGTAGACGACGATCGCCCCCTCCCCCGCGTAGCTCGCGAGGCGGATGGCCAGGCCCAGCACGAGCTGCTGGGTGCCGACGGTGACGATGCCGGCGACGGCGAGCGGGCGCAGCGTGCGGACCGTCTCGACGGGCAGCCGGGTGGCCGGGCGGACCCGCAGCCCGAGGCGGCTCACCGGGGCGACCAGGCAGAGCGAGAGCACGGCGACGGCGAGGGTGGTGCCGCCCGAGAGCAGCAGCAGGTGCCCGTCGCTGACCTGCCCGAGGTCCGCGCCGCGGCCGGCGAGCAGGCCGAAGGCGACGTAGACGGTCATCACCGTCAGGCTCGACAGCAGGGGTGCGATGACCGGCCAGGCGAAGCGGCGGTACGTCTGGAGCGCCCCGGTCAGGACGATGCCCACGCCGTACAGCGGCAGCTGGGGCGCGAAGATCCGCAGCATGTCCGCGCCCGCGTCGACGACCTCGGCCGGCTGGCCGTCGGTGAGCAGGCCGACGAGGGGCCGGGCGGCGAGGGCGGTGACCAGGGCGATCGGGGTGAGCAGCAGGACGACCCAGGTGAGCAGGGCCGACACCGTCCGGCCGACGGTCGCGCGGTCCGCCTTGGCGGCCGGGGCGGCGAGGAGGGGCACGATGAGGCTGGCGAGGGCGCCGCCGGCGACGAGCTCGAAGATGATGTTGGGGATCGTGTTGGCGGCCTGGTAGGCGTTGCCGAGGTAGGTGGGGCCGACGGACCAGTTGAAGACGAGAATGCGGGCAAATCCGGCGAGTCGGCTCAAAACGGTGAGTCCGGCGACGAGGACCGCCGCGCCGAACAGCCGTTGTGCGGTCACCCGCGCGGATACGGCCGCGGCCTGCGCCGCCCGTCCGGGTCTTCGGTGTCGGCGTCCGTTTCGAAGTCCGTCGCGAAGCCCGTTTCGAAGCCCGTCTCGAAGCCCGTTTCGACGTCCGTTTCGGGTCCCCACAGCGCTTCCCGGGCCTGACGGTCGTCCATGCCCGCCAGCATCTCGCGCGCCTCGCGGTCGGCCGCCACGTCCCAGAGGGCTTCCTCGGCCCGCTCCTCCGCGGCCGCCCGCGGGTTCCCGGCCGGGCGGCGGCCCCACTGGTCGATGCGGTGCAGCAGGGCGTTGCGCTCGATGACCTTGGTGAAGCTGACTTTCTCGCTCGCCGCGGTCAGCGCGACGATCCCGGCGAGGGCGGCGGCGCGGCCGAAGGTGCCGGTGCGGGCGGTGTACGCGGTGCCGAGCAGCGCGCCGAGCGCGTTGGCCCCGGCGTCGCCGAGCATGATCTCCTCGTCGAGGTCGGCCGGCAGCAGCGCGCCGGCCGCGCCGAGCGTCCCGGCCGCGATGCCGCTGCCCGCGAGGGGAGCACCGGCGAGGAAGCCCGCCTTGATGGCTCGGCCCGGGCGCAGGTCGAGCAGGTTGAACAGGTTCGCGGCACCGGCGATGACCCCGGCGCCGAGCAGCACGTCGACCGCCCGCTTGCGGGGCAGCAGCGCGGCCGCCACCAGGCCGGCCGCACCGACCCCGGCGATCTTGACCAGGCCGCTGGTGACGCGGCCCTCGCGAAGCGCGCCGACGTGGCCGCGGAAGCCCTTGGCGGCGTGCTCGGGCCGCCCGCCGACCAGGTCGTCGTAGAACCCGACGGCGCCGGACCCGAGGCCCGCCACCGCGGTCGCGGCCACGACCCTCCCGGTCGCGCCTTTAGTGGCGGCGCCGTTGCGGGTCGCGGCCTTGCGGGTGGGGGGCTTGCTCGCGGCCGCGCCCACCATGGCGCCGGCGGTGGCGCCCAGGGCCAGGGCCGGGCCGCCGGCCAGGGAGACCGTGCGGCCGCGGAAGTTGGTGCGGTCGAGCGCCGGGTTGCCGGCCAGGGCGCGCACGGAGGCGCGGGCGACGGCGCCGCCGACCGGTCCGGCCAGCAGGCGGAGCAGCTTACGAACCATTGGCCGCGCTCACCGTCTTCGGCAGGAGGCTGGTCGCGCCGTCGCCGATCCCGTAGTGGCCGGTCTTGCCGCCCAGCCGTTCGACCAGGGCCATGACCGCGGCGACCTGCCCGTACGCCGTCACCGCGTTGTCGACCGTGGACACCGACTTGGCGATCGAGGCGTCACCGCGGACCGACGACACCAGGCCGTTGGCGGAGAGGCCGGCGACCACGACCTTCCCGGCCAGGTCGAAGCGGCCGGCGATGGTCAGCGCGGCGGCGTTGCGCTCCTTGGCGTCCTTGCCGCTGGCCGGCGCGCCGGCGACGATGACGACCGCCTCGGCCGGGGCCTTGAAGTCGCCGTCGAGGCCGATCACGCCATTCTTCTCGTAGGCGCTGAGCACCCCGCGGGTGCCCTCGACCTGCGTCGCGCCGGACTTGCCGACGAGCACCGCGGCGAGCAGCGCGGCCGACGTGTCGACCCCGTTGGACTCGGCCGGCAGGGCCCCGCTGACGGCCGGCGGCGCCGACGAGTCGGCCATGCCGAGCAGCAGTTCGCTGCTGGTCGCGGCGGTGAACTTCTCCTTGATGGTGAGCGTGCCGGCGATCTTGGCGCCGGCCGTCTCGAGCGTGTCGGCGATGCCCTCGGTCGCCGCGTCGACGTCGTCGTCGCTGCCCTCGAACTTGACCAGGAGCACGTTGCGGTTGGCCAGCTTGCCGTTGAGCAGCATCGGGGCGACCTCGGTCGCGAAGTCGGCGTTCTTCTTCAGCTCGGCCCGCGACTGCTCCAGGTCGTCCCGGAGCTGCTGTTTCTCGTCCGTGATCTTGTTGACCTGGTCGTTGAGGTTCTCGGCGAGCGGTCCGTTGGCCGCCGCGGTCCCCACGACGAGGCCGATGGCGAGCGCCAGGAAGACGGCGGCCAGCGACACCACGTGGTACCGGAAGTTGATCACAACAAATCGCCCGTCTACTACGAGAACAGCGTGAAGATCAGGTTGTCCCACCACTCGGCGATGACGCTGAGGTACGCCCGCCCGATCGTGGTGACAGCCAGGGCGGCGGCCATCGCGGCGATCGCGGACGCGAGCAGCAGGATCAGCGACGAGCCGGAGAGGCTCTGCCGGTACAGCCGGGACACACCCTTGGCGTCGACCAGTTTGCCACCGAGCTTCAGCCGCGTCAGGAAGGTCGAGGCCATGCCACCCCGGCCCTTGTCGAGGAACTCGATCAGGGTGTTGTGGGTGCCGACCGCCACCAGGAGCGACGCCCCCTTCTCGTCGGCCAGCAGCATCGCGATGTCCTCGCTGGTCGCGGCGGCCGGGAAGGTGATCGCCTCGACCCCGAGCCGCTGCACGCGGGCCAGGCCGGGCGCCCGCCCGTCGGGGTACGCGTGGACGACGACCTCCGCGCCGCAGCGCAGCACGTCGTCGCTCACCGAGTCCATGTCGCCGATGATCATGTCGGGCGTGTACCCGGCCTCGACCAGCGCGTCCGCGCCGCCGTCGACGCCGATGAGGACCGGCTTGTACTCCCGGATGTAGGGGCGCAGCACGTCGATGTCGGCCTTGTAGTCGTACCCGCGCACGACGATGAGGCAGTGCCGCCCGGCGATCTCGGTCTGCACCTCGGGCACGCCGACGCCGTCGAGCAGCAGGGCGCGCTCCTGCTTGAGGTACTCCATCGTGTTCGCGGCGAACGCCTCGAGCTGCACCGACAGCCCCTCGCGGGCGTCGGCCATCGCCTCGGCCACCGTGTCGGCGTCCTGCCGCACGCCCTTGGCGACGGCCTCCTCGCCGGCGTAGACGGTGTCACCCTCGATGCGGACCACGTCGCCCTCGCGCAGGCGGTCGAACAGCTCCTCGCCCAGGTCGTCGACGAGCGGGATGCCGGCCTTGATCAGCCCTTCGGGCCCCAGGTTGGGGTAGCGGCCGGAGACCGACGGCTTCGCGTTGAGCACCGCCGCCACTCCGGCCGCCACGAGCGAGTCGGCCGCGACCCGGTCCAGGTCGACGTGGTCGATGACCGCGATGTCCCCCGGACGCAGGCGACCCACCAGGCGTTTCGTCCGCCGATCCAGCCGCACGGCGCCACCGATGACACCCGGCTCGGCGGGCCGGGTGCGGCGTAGAGTTGGTCGTCGCATCGCATCCATCCTGGCATGGACCTGTCCGGAAAGCCGCGCGCGACATGTCCACGACCAGGTAGAACGCCCTTTTCGGCGCTCGACGTGACGCCCGTCACGTCCCGGCAGTGTCAACCAGCCGACAGTCGGCCCGCGTATTTGCGACGCTCCCCGCCCCCTCAGGTCTGTAGAGGGACCATCGTGAGGAGCGCCTGATGGAAACATTGTCGTCGATCCGCTTGACCCGCGTGCCCACTCTGGCCGGAAAAACCCCGGCCGAGGCCGCCGCCGCCCTGCGCGCCGCCGGCCTGGAGCTGGGCGTGATCCGCGAGATCGGCGCCTCCACGAGGCCCACGGTCCGCGAGCAGTCGACGCTGGCCCAGACGGTGGCCCCGGTGGGGACGAGGGTGAACCTGCTGGTCGGCTAGGACTCCTCGGCCTCGGGCTCGGTCATGTCGGTCTCCGCCGGTGGCGGCGGCGACCAGCGCCGGACGAGCTCGGCGAACCCGAGGAGGAGGGCGGCACCCGCGTAGGCGAGCAGCAGCGCCTTCCACGGCCGCCCCTGGAAGAAGATCCCGCAGGTGTACCCGATGAGCCCGGCCATCGTCGCCCACACGCTCACACCGACGGCCGTCCAGGCCTGGAAGCGCAGGGCCGGGTAGCCGACCACCCCGGCGGCCAGCGCCGAGGCCGACCGCCCACCGGGCAGGTAACGCGCGAAGACGAGCACCTGCCCGCCCCGGCTCGCGAGGGTGCGGCTGGCCCAGGAGTAGGCCGCCATCCCCCGGGCCTTGCCCTGCAGCCGCCGCAGCACCCCGGCCCCGGCCCGCACCCCGATCCGGTACGACACGACGTCCCCGGCAAAGGCCCCACTGGCCGCCGCCGCGATGACGAGCGCGATGGCGGGATGCCCGGTCTCGGCGGAGGCGACGGAGACCGCGATCAGGGTGGACTCACTCGGCGACAGCGGCACGATGGCGTCGAGCCCGGCCACGACGAACACGATCACGATGATCCAGGGCGAGGCCGCGACGGTGTCCACCACAGCGCGCAACCTACGGCGACGAGACGAACACCAAGCGGCCCGACGTTGACGGCACGAGGTCAACTCACCCGCCGTCAGGGAAGAAGCCCCCGGAGTCGGCCACGCCACCCACCACGGCGCCGACCCACCGCGAACACGCACCCCCGTCAAGCCCACCGCGACCCACGACGGACCCGGCCACCACGGCGAGCCCCACCGCAACCTCGCGGCGAACCCAGAGCCGCCACGGCCCGCAAGCTCATGCCCAACCGTCACCCACGTCGACGCCGGCCCACCGCGAGCCGCACTCTCCAAGCCCACCGCACCCCACGACGGACCCAGCCACCCCCGGCCGGCAAGTCCGCCGCGGACCCGAAGCCCACGACGAACACCCCCGGCGGGCACACCCCTCCCCCGGAGCGGCCCCCGGAGGCACAAGCTAGTGCGCCGCCTTCTCCCGGTCCGCGACCGACAACAGCTCCTCCGCGTGCGCAATACCGAGATCCGAATCCGGCAACCCGGCCAGCATCCGAGCCAGCTCCCGAGCCCGGTCCGTGTGCTCCACGACGGTCACCCCACTCGTGGTGACCGCACCGCCGGTGTCCTTCGCCACCACCAGATGCCGGTCGGCGAACGCCGCCACCTGCGGCAGGTGCGTCACGACCAGCACCTGATGATCCCGGGCCAGCCGCGCCAGCCGCTTGCCGATCTCCACGGCGGCCGTCCCGCCGACACCCGCGTCGACCTCGTCGAAGACCAGCGTGGGCGGCCCGCCGACCCCGGCGAACACGACCTCGATCGCGAGCATCACCCGCGACAGCTCACCACCCGAGGCGCCCTTCTGCAGCGGCTGGGCCGGCGCGCCCGGGTGCGGCAGGAGCCGCAGCTCGATGTCGTCGGCACCGTCGGACCCGACGCCGCAGTCGGCGCCGGTCGGCGTCGGGACGGTCGGGCCGTTGCCGGCCGGCTTGGGCGCGACGACGACCTCGATGCGGGCGTGCGGCATGGCCAGCCCGGCCAGCTCGACGGTCACGTCCGCGGCGAACCGGCCGGCGGCCTCGCGGCGCGCGGCCGAGAGCACCGTGGCCAGCTCGGCGACCTCGCCATGCAGCCGCTGCCGCTCCCGGTCGAGCTCCTCGAGCAGCTCGTCGGAGGTGTCGAGCTCGGCGAGCTTGGTGCGGGCGTTGTCGGCCCAGGCGACGACCCCGTCGACGTCCTCGGCATACTTCCGGGTCAGCCCCCGCAGCGCCGCCCGCCGCTCGTACACCTCCTGGAGGCGCCCCGGGTCGGCGTCGAGCGAGGCCAGATAGGTGCCGAGCTCGGTCGACACGTCACCGGCGAGCGTGGCCACCTCGTCGAGGCGCGCGGCGAGCTCGCCGAGCACCCGATCGACGCTCGACTGGGCCTCCAGGGTGCGGCGGGCCGTCGAGATGAGGCTCAGCACGTCGGCGACGTCGTCGCCCTCGCCGGTGCCGGCCAGGGCCACGTGCGCCAGCTGGGCCGCGCTGCGCAGCCCCTCGACGTGCTCGAGGCGCTGGGCCTCCTCGCGGAGCAGCTCGTCCTCGCCGGGCTGCGGGTCGACGCGGCTGATCTCGTCGAGGCCGAGCCGCAGCAGGTCGGCCTCCTGCGAGCGCTGCCGGGCGTTGGCGCGGCGGTCGGCGAGGTCGTCCTCGACGGCCCGCCACCGCTGATAGAGCTCGGCGAAGCGGCCGAGCAGCTTCTCGTGCTCCGGCCCCGCGTAGCGGTCGAGCGCGCCCCGCTGCTCGGCCGGGCGCAGCAGCCGCAGCTGGTCGGACTGGCCGTGCAGCGCGAACACCCGCTCGCCGACCTCGGCCAGGACCGCCACGGGCACCGTGCGCCCACCGACGTGGGCGCGGGAGCGGCCCTCGACCGTCAGCGTGCGGCTCATCAGCAGGGTGCCGTCGTCCTCGACCTCGCCGCCCGCCTCGGACACCCGGCTCTGCACGGCGGCGCGCACGTGCGCGGGCAGGGTCAGCCGGCCGTCGACCGTGGCCCGGCCCGGCTCGGCGCGCACCCGCCCCGCGTCGGCGCGGCCGCCGAACAGCAGGTTGAGGCTGGTCACGACCATGGTCTTGCCCGCGCCGGTCTCACCCGTGATCACGGTCAGGCCCGGCCCGAGGGGCAGCGTGGCGTCTTCGATCACGCCAAGTCCGGTAATGCGGAGTTCCTCCAGCACGTCAGAGACACTAGCTGCGAGGTACGACAGTTCTCCACTCAGCCGTGCCGTTTGTTGTGCCGCCAACCCTCGACCGGGAGACCGAACTTCGCCACGAGCCGGTCGGTGAACGGCCGCTCACGCAGACGAACCACGCGGACCGGCAACGCTCCCCGCCGTACCGTCACCGTCGATCCCGGAGCGAGATCCATGACCCGCCGCCCGTCGCACGACAGGAGGGCGAAGCTCGTGAACGGCTCGACGTTGACCGTGATCGTCGCCGACGGCGCGATCACCAGGGGCCGGCTGAACAGGGCGTGCGCGCTGATCGGCACGAGCAGCAGGGCCTCCAGCTCCGGCCACACGACGGGCCCGCCGGCCGAGAACGCGTACGCGGTCGAGCCGGTCGGCGTGGCGCACACCACGCCGTCGCACCCGTACCGCGACAACGGCCGCCCGTCGACCTCGACGAGCAGCTCCAGCATCTTCTCGCGGACGCCCTTCTCGACGGTGACCTCGTTGAGCGCCCACGAGTTCCCGACGAGCCGGCCGTCCTGCTCGGCGATGACGTCGATCGTCAGCCGCTCGTCGACGGTGTAGGTGCCCTCGACGACCTCCCGCACCGCCTTGTCCACGTCGCCGATCTCGGCCTCGGCGAGGAACCCGACCTTGCCGAGGTTGATCCCGAGCAGCGGCGCCTTGGCCGGCCGGGCCAGCTCCGCCGCGCGCAGCAGGGTGCCGTCGCCGCCGAGCGCGAACACGATCTCGACGCCCTCCGCGGCGGCCTCGCCACTCACCGGTACCGCGCGCGGGATGTCGAGCTCCGCCGCCTCCTCGGCGAGGACCCGCACGGTGAAGCCGTTGTCGACCAGATCCGCGGCGACGACCCGGGCGTGCTCGTTGTTGCTCGCCTTGCCGGTGTGCGCGACGAGCAGGGCCTCACGCGATGTCATGCACCCTCCACACAGGAAGCCACCGCCGCCGGGTCCACGGGCGGCGCGTCGCGGCGCAGCCACAGGAAGAACTCGACGTTGCCCGACGGGCCGGGCAGCGGGCTCACCGTCACCCCGGCCACGCCCAGCCCCAGCTCGGCGGCGGCCGCGGCCACGTCCAGCACGGCCTCGGTGCGCAGCTCGGGCGAGCGCACCACGCCGCCGTCGCCGACCCGCTCCTTGCCGACCTCGAACTGCGGCTTCACCATCGGCACCAGGTCGCCGTCCGGGGCGGTGCACGCGGCGAGGGCCGGCAGCACCAGCCGCAGCGAGATGAACGACAGGTCGGCGACGGTCAGCTGGCAGGGGCCGCCGATCGCGTCCGGGGTCAGGGTCCGCACGTTGGTGCGCTCGATGTTCGTCACGCGCGGGTCGGTGCGCAGCGACCACGCGATCTGGCCATAGCCGACGTCCACCGCGACGACGGAGCCCGCGCCCCGGCGCAGCAGCACGTCGGTGAACCCGCCGGTCGAGGCGCCCGCGTCGAGGCAGCGGCGCCCCTGGACCGGCAGCCGGTCGAACGCGTCGAGCGCACCGGCGAGCTTATGGCCACCCCGCGACACGTACTCGTCGCCGGCGACCTCCACCACTCGCACCGGGTCGGCCGGGTCGACCTGCGCGGCGGCCTTGGCCGCGACATTGCCGCGCACCTCGACCCGCCCCTCGGCGATCAGCGCGGCCGCCTGCTCCCGGGACCGGGCCAGCCCGCGGCGCACCAGCTCCGCGTCGAGTCGGGTCCGGCGCGCCATCCTGCCTGCAGCTCCTCAGCGTTCTTCGATCGTGCCCAGCGTCTCCTGGAGCGTCCGGTGGACGTCGGCGTAGACGGACACCTGTTGCTTCAGCGGAAGCGACGCTACCTCGCGCAGCGACTCGACCGCCGCCTCGACCCGCCCGAGGCTCGCCGCGCCGGGCGGACCGGGCAGCGGACCGGGGGTCGGGCCGGGGGTCGGACCGGGCACTGGACCGGGCGTCAGACCCGGCACCGGCGCGGTCACGACGCCGTCTTCCGCGGCGCGCGCGTGGCCTTCTTGACCGGCAGCTTGGCGGACGCGGGCCCGGCCTCGGACGCCGCGGCGATCTGCTCGACGGCGGCCTTCGCGGCGACCTTCTTCGCGGGCGCGCTCTTCTTCACCGGCACCCGCTTCGCCGGTGGCGGCGTGACGGGCGCCACAGCCTTCTTCGCCGCGGTCCGCTTCGCGACGGCCTCGGCCCCGACCGGCGCCGCCGTCTTCTTCGCCACTGTGCGCTTCGCCGGGGCTGCCGCCGGCGCCGGCGGCTTGGCCACCGGCTCCTCGATCGCGGGAGCCGCCGTCGTGGCCGCCTTGAGCTGCGCCTCCAGCTCGTGGACCCGGGTGGTGAGGGCCGACACCTCGTCGGCGGTGGCCAGGCCGACCGCGCCGAGCGCCCGGTCCAGCTCGTACCGCACCAGCTTCGTCACCGCCTCACGGTTCGACGAGCCGGCCTTCAGCAGGTCCTCGGCCATCGTCTGGAGCTGCTCCGCCGTCGCGCCGCTCTTGCCGACGAGGCGCCGCACCGTCTTGGTGGCCTTCTTCGTCGTCGCCTCGGTCATGCCGTAGGCGAGTTCCAGGTACGCCCGCCATGCTTCCTGCGCCATATTGCGTCTCTCCTCCAAGTGGTGTACGGCCTTCACGCTACCGGGCGGTTCAGGGCGGCGTACGGTACCGTCGGTTTCCACGTGTTACAGCGTCCGCAATGGACGGAACGGGGGATCGGATGGCCACGGTCGAGGAGTGCCGAGCGGCGCTGCAAAAACTTGGGGCGAAGCTCGCCGCCAACGCCGCCGAGGCGCGCGAGAAGCTCGACTTCGATCGGTCGCTCGCCTGCCGCGTCACCGACCTCGACATCGCGTTCCACGGCCAGCTCCAGGGCGGCCAGATCGCCGGCCTCACCGACGGCGACGACCCCCGCGCGAAGATCAAGCTCACCGCGTCGAGCGACGACCTGGTCGCCCTCGTCAACGGTGAGCTCAACGTCATGTCCGCCTGGACCAGCGGCCGCATCAAGATCGACGCGGGGGTCTTCGACCTGCTGAAGCTCCGCAAGCTCCTCTAGGCGAGCTTGAGCCGGCGTAGGGCGGCCTCCGCGGGCTCCCCGGAGGCGACGATCGGCCGCACCTCCCCGGCCGCCCATGCGACCGCGCAGAGCGCCGTGAGCGCATCGACAGGACGCCCGTCGCCGGACAGCTCCCACGACCCGTCGAGCTCCTTGACCTGCCATCGCTGCTCTTGTACCGGCTGGGCCCGCTCGAACAGCCCGCCCAGGTCCTCGGCGACGAACGTGGGCCGCTGCTCGACCGGCGCCGCGAGCAGCTCGGCGGCGTCGGACACCCCGGTCAGCACGAGCAGGCTGTCCATCCCGGCCCGGTAGGCGCCCTCGATGTCGGTGTCCAGCCGGTCACCGACGACGATCGGCCGGCTGGCGCCGCGCTCCCGGGCGGCCTCCAGGAAGAGCCCCGGGTCGGGCTTGCCGACGATCATGTCCGGCTGCCGCCCCAGCGCCGTCGCCAGCGCGACGACCAGCGACCCGTTGCCGGGCAGCGGCCCACGCGGCGACGGCAGCGTCTTGTCGGCGTTGGTCGCGATCCAGTCGGCGCCGCCGCGGATCGCCACGGAGGCGTCGCCGAGGTCGCGCATCCGCACGTCCGGCCCGTACCCCTGCACGACGACCCGCGCCTCCGCGGCCTCCGTGACGGGCGTGAGCCCGACGGCGGTGACCTCCTCGCGCAGCGCCGGCGCGCCGAGGATGAGCACCGGCGTACCGGCCGGGTACCGCTCGGCGAGCAGCAGCGCCGTCGCGTGCGCCGACGTGACGACCTCACCGGTCTCGGCCGGGATGCCGATCCGGGTCAGCAGCCCGGCGACGTCCTGCGGCAGCCGCGAGGCGTTGTTCGTCGCGTACGCGCTGGGGATCCCCCGCTCGCGCAGCCGCGCACACGCCTCGGCCGCACCCGGGATGACCTGGTCGACCAGGTACAGCACCCCGTCGAGGTCGAAGATGACCAGGTCGTAGTGCCCGACGAGGTCCCCGCCGTCCGCCTGCCCGTCAGCCACGGGGCCCGCGCTCCTCCCGCTCGTCGTCCCCGTTCACCGTCGCGGCGTCGCTGCCGTCGTCCTTGCCGTCGTCCTTGCCGTCGGGGTCGCCGTGGTCGCTGTCGAGGTCGTCGTCCGGCTCGGCAGCACTGTCGCCGCCGTCCTGGCCGTCATCGTCCTCGTCCTCGCTGTCGGCGGCGTCGCCGTCCCGCTCGTCGTCGTAGTCGTCTTCGTCGTCTTCGTCGTCTTCGAGATCGTCGTCGTCCTCATCGTCGAGGTCGTCTTCGCCCTCGTCGTAGTCGTCGTCCTCGTCGTCGTAATCGTCCTCGTCGTCATCGTCGTCATCGTCGTCATCGAGGTCGTCGTCTTCGTCGTCGTCATCGTCGAGGTCGTCGTCGTCGCGATCGTCCTCGTCGCGATCGTCGTCCTCGTCGTCGTCGTAGTCGTCGGCGTCGCGGTCTTCGTCGTCGCCTTCGTCGTCGCCTTCGTCGTCCTCGTCGTCGGCGGCCCGGTCCCGGAACTCGTCCCCGGCGTCCTCACCGGCCTCGTCGTCAGCCTCGTCGTCGGCGTCGCCGCCGAGCACGATCCCGTCGAGCTCCAGCAGCCGCTCGGCGGCGTCGGTGCGCAGCTCCTCGTCCAGGTCGGCGGCCCGCGCGAACCACTCGCGCGCCTCTTCCCGCCGCCCGGCCCGCAGCAGCGCGTCGGCGTACGCGTACCGCAGCCGCGCCGCCCACGGCGCCTCCGGCGCCGACGTCAGCTCCCGCACCTGCAGCATCGCCACGGCGGCGTCGTTCTGCCCGAGGTCCCCGCGCGCGCCGGCCGCCACCATGAGCAGCTCGACAATCTCCTCGGCGGACAGCTTCTCCCGGTCCGCCTCCCGGAACATGTCGATCGCCTTCTCCGGCCGCCCGAGCGCCCGCTCGCAGTCGGCGATGATCGCGATGTGCGTCTCGCGCCCGGTCATCCGCCGGTACGTCCGCAGCTCCCCGAGCGCCGTCTGCCACTCGCCGGCGTGGTACGCGGCCAGCCCGGCCGCCTCCCGCACCACCGCCACCCGCGAGGCCTTGCGCCGCGCCACGAGGGCGTGCGCGAGCGCCAGCTCCGGGTCGGAGTCGATGAGCTGCCCGGCGGCCACGAGCCGCCGCGCCACCTCCTCCGCGACGGGCCGCGCGAGCGAGCTCAGCTCCGCCCGCACCTCCCGGTCCAGCTCCGACGGCGAGATGTCCTCGTCCAGCACCGGGTCGGACACCCGGCCCACAGCAGCCTCGGCGTCCTCGGTCCCGGCGAACCCGGGGTCGCTCAGCCGCGGCCGGTACCCACCGGCGTCGGTCCGCCGCAGCCCCTCGCTCCGCGGCTCGGCGGAGTCCCCGCCGCGGAACCGGTCGGACTGCCCGTCCCGCGGCTGCCGGTCCCGGAACCGGTCCTGCCGGTCCCCACCCCGGAACCCGCCGGCACGCTCCCCACGGAAGCCGCCGGCCCCACCGGAACGGCCGCCGTCACGGTCGCGGAAGCCACCCGGACGATCCCCACGGCCACCGCCGTCACGGTCCCGATGCCCGCCGGAGCGCTCGCCGTCGCGGAAGCCCCCGGAGCGCTCGCCCCGCGGCCCGCCGTCACGGTCCCGGAACCCACCGGACCGGTCACTCCGGAAGCCACCCTCACGGTCGCCACGGAACCCGGAGGGACGGTCCCCACGAGGTGCCCCGTCACGGTCGCCACGGAACCCGGACGGCCGATCCCCACGGGGCGCGCCATCACGGTCACCCCGGAACCCACCCGGCCGGTCGCCCCGGTCACCCCGGTGCCCGCCGTCACGGTCGCCACGGAACCCGGACGGCCGATCCCCGCGAGGCCCGCCATCACGGAACCCGGAGGGACGGTCACCCCGAGGCGCCCCGTCTCGGTCGCCACGGAACCCGGACGGCCGATCCCCACGAGGCGCGCCATCACGGTCGCCACGGAACCCGGAAGGACGGTCGCCCCGAGGCGCGCCGTCACGGTCACCCCGGAACCCACCCGGCCGGTCACCACGGTCGCCCCGCGGCCCGCCGTCGCGGAAGCCGCCGGTGGGGCGGTCGCCGCGGTCGTCGCGGCGGAAGCCACCCTGCGGACGGTCACCGCGGTCGTCACGGCGGAACCCACCCGAGGGCCGGTCGCCACGGTCGTCACGGCGGAACCCGCCCGAGGGCCGGTCCCCACGGTCGTCACGGCGGAACCCACCCGACGGACGGTCGCCGCGGTCGTCGCGCCGGAACGGCCGATCACCACGGTCGTCACGGCGGAACGGCCGGTCCCCGCCGTCACGGTCGCCGACGGGCCGGTCGCCGCGGTCGTCGCGGCGGAACCCACCCTGCGGCCGGTCACCACGATCGTCACGCCGGAACCCACCCGAGGGACGGTCCCCACGGTCGTCACGGCGGAACCCACCCGACGGACGGTCGCCGCGGTCGTCGCGCCGGAACGGCCGATCACCACGGTCGTCACGGCGGAACGGCCGGTCCCCGCCGTCACGGTCGCCGACGGGCCGGTCACCGCGGTCATCGCGGCGGAAGCCACCCTGCGGACGGTCACCACGGTCGTCGCGCCGGAACCCGCCCGAGGAGCGGTCACCCCGAAAACCACCCGAGGGCCGGTCGCCACGGTCGTCACGCCGGAACCCGCCCGAAGGGCGATCCCCGCGGTCGTCACGGCGGAAGCCGCCGGTGGGGCGGTCGCCGCGGTCATCGCGGCGGAACCCACCCTGCGGCCGGCCACCACGATCGTCACGCCGGAACCCGCCCGAAGGGCGATCCCCGCGGTCGTCACGGCGGAAGCCGCCGGTGGGGCGGTCGCCGCGGTCATCGCGGCGGAACCCACCCTGCGGCCGGTCACCACGATCACCGCGGTCACCACGGTCGTCGCGGCGGAAGCCACCAGCTGGCCGGTCGCCGCGGTCGTCGCGGCGGAACCCGCGGTCGCCGCCGGACCGCCCGCCGCCGGCGTGGCGGTCGGAGGGACGGTCACCGCGTCCAGCGCGGTCCCCGCCCGAGCGGTCCCCACGGGAACCACCGTCACGGTCCCTGCGCGGGCGGTTGTCGTTGCCGTCCTCTGGCGTCGCGTTCACGACTTCATCCTTCCCGAGCGGGGTCGACCACATGCGCGGGACCCCGCAGAAACGAGTCGAGGGCCGCCCAGCAGGGCGACCCTCGATCGAAAGTTTGTCCGGCGGCGTCCTACTCTCCCACACTCTCTCGGGTGCAGTACCATCGGC
>NZ_JBEXCY010000020.1:0-32911 GCF_040605515.1 Dactylosporangium sp. NPDC005572
TACGCGAGCCGGCGGGGGGACCAACGGGCGCTGGGAGCCGAGATCGTCCAGGCGCTGCGTGACCAGGGACTGGACGCCACCTGGGATCCGGGCAAGCAGGACCGAAGGGCGCACATAGTGACCGTCAGCCTGCAGTGGCGCCGAAGGCCAAACTGGGCACGCTGACTCCGGTCCACCGGGTGGACTCTACGGATCAGGGCCGCCGGACCGGGGGGTCCGACGGCCCTGAGTGGGGGGTGTCTGGTCAGGCCTTGTTGTAGGTCTTCTTGGCCCAGAGGTACGAGACGACCGCGAGGCCGGCGCACCAGGCCAGCGCGATGGCCGCGCTGTTGCCGATCTCCGTGCCTAGGAGCAGGCCGCGGAGGGTTTCCATGATCGGGGTGAAGGGCTGGTACTCGGCGAACCAGCGCAGGGCGGTCGGCATGGAGTCGGTCGGGACGAAGCCGCTGCCTAGGAAGGGCAGCAGGATCAGCGGCATCGGGGCGTTGCTGGCCGCCTCGGGAGTCGGGGACTTCAGGCCCAGGGCGACCGCCAGCCAGGTGATCGCCACGGCGAACAGGGTCAGCATCCCGGCGGCCGCCAGCCACTCGACGACCGTGGCGTTCGGGCGGAAGCCGATCGCCAGGGCGATGCCGATCAGGACGGCCATGCCGAGCAGCTGTTGGATGACGCTGCCGACGACGTGGCCGGTGAGGACCGAGGCGCGGGCTATCCGCATGGTGCGGAAGCGGGCGACGATGCCTTCGGTCATGTCGGAGGCGACCATGACGGCGGTGCCGGTCGCGGCCGTGGCCGCCGTCATGAGCAGGATGCCGGGGACGACGTAGTTGACGTAGATGTCGCGGCCGCCGCCGAGGCCCTGGCCGAGCGTGCCGCCGAGGACGTAGACGAACAGCAGCAGGATGATGACCGGCGTGATGACCAGCTGGACGGTCATGGACGGGTAGCGGATCAGGCGCTTGAGCTGGCGCCGGACCATGGTGGACGAGTCGCGGGCGGCGAGGGCGAGGGTGCTCATCGGATGGTCTCCTTCTGCTGGCCGGTGAGGGTGAGGAACACGTCGTCGAGGTCGGGGGTGTGGACGCTCAGGTCGTCGATGTCGATCGAGCGTTCGTCGAGGAGGGTGAGCAGCTCGCGGATCGCGTGTACGCCGCCGTCGCCCGGCACCTGGAGCGTGAGCGCCTCTTGGTCGGCGATCCCGGCGCCGAGGAGCCGGCGGGCGGCGTCGAGCCGGTCGTTGTCGGCGAAGGTGAGCCGGATGTGGCCGCCGGGGATGCGCCGCTTGAGCTCCTCGGCGGTGCCCTCGGCGATCAGCCGCCCGTGGTCGAGCAGGACGATGCGGTCGGCGAGCTCGTCCGCCTCCTCCAGGTACTGGGTGGTCAGGAAGATCGTGACGCCGCTCGCGACGAGCTCGCGCACGATCTGCCACATGGAGCGCCGGCTGCGCGGGTCGAGCCCGGTGGTGGGCTCGTCCAGGAAGATCAGGCGCGGGTCGCCGACCAGGGTCATCGCCAGGTCGAGCCGCCGCTGCATGCCGCCGGAGTAGGTGCCGGCCGGTTTGCGCGCCGCCTCGACCAGGTCGAAGCGGTCGAGCAGCTCGGCCGCCTTGCGCCTGCCGTCCCGGCGGGACAGGTGCTTGAGGTCGGCCATGAGGAGCAGGTTCTCCTCGCCGGTGAGCAGCTTGTCGACGGCCGAGTACTGGCCGGTGACGCCGATCGCGCCGCGCACGTCGTCCGGGCTGCGGGCCAGGTCATGGCCGGCGACCCGCACGGTGCCGCCGTCGGCCGGGATCAGCGTGGACAGGATCTGGACGGCGGTGGTCTTGCCGGCGCCGTTCGGGCCGAGCAGGGAGAAGATCGTTCCTTCGGGCACGGCCAGGTCGACGCCGTCGAGCACGACCTTGTCGCCGTAGGACTTGCGCAGCCCGTTCGCCGCGATGGCCAGGTTGGTCATGGGGGTGTTTCCTCCTCCGGGAGCAGCGGGTCAGAGACTGCGGGCGGCGATGTCGCCGTAGCCGGTGGTCGCGTGGATGGTCAGGTCGGCGGCGCCGTCGGTGTTTTTGAGCGAGTTGTGGATCCGGCCGTGGCCGGTGCCGGCGTCCAGTGCGGCGGAGACCCCGTGGGCGACGCCGACCGACACGTCGCCGGCCTGGGTGCGCAGGACGACCGTGCCGCGCACGGCCTCGGCGACCCGGATGTCGCCCTTCTCGGTGCTGATCTCCGCTGGGCCGTCGATCCGGCCGACCTCGACGTCGCCGGCGAGGGCGGTGAGGCGCACGCTCGCGGCCTCGTCGAGCTTGATCGCGCCGTGGGCGCCGTCGAAGGCCACGTCGCCGAAGCGCCCGACCGCCCGGAACTCGGCGCTGGCCGCCCTCGCCTCGACCCGGGAGCCGGTGGGCAGCTGGACGGTCACCTCGACGGATCCGGAGGGGCCGAGGATCTGGTGCTTCGCCGAGCCCTCGACCCGCAGGACGCCGTCGACGTACTCGACCCTGGTCTGCTCGGCCGCCTTCACATCGCGGCTCCTTGCGGCGTCCGCGGGCCGGACCTCGACCGTGGTGTCGGCCCGGTCGGCCGCGACGAGGTGGACGCGCCCCGCGGGGATGTCGAGGATCGCGGCGATCGGGCTGGGGGTGTCGTACTGCTGCATGGTGCTCGCCTCCTGGCGTTCGTCGTTTCCGATGTGGGAAACGCTACGTTGCGTTCGCAAAGTAGGCAAGGAAGCTGTTGCACCCGAACACAGAAGTACGAGGTGAAAGCCAATATTTCGTTGCAACGGATCAGAATTTAACGCAACGAGTCGGCGAAGGTGCGTTGCATTGGATGAGAAGTGAACGCTATGCTGGGGACACCGAAGAGGGAGGGAGATCGCGATGCCGGGAGGCAGGCTCACCCAGCAGGAGCGCCAGCAGATCGCGCTGGGGCTGTCCGACGGCCTGGCCTATGCGGAGATCGCCAGGCGTCTCGACCGCCCGACCTCCACGATCACGCGTGAGGTGATGCGCAACGGGGGCCCCACCGGCTATCGGGCCGAGTTGGCCCACCGCGCCACCGAGCACCGCGCCCACCGGCGCCGCCCGGCCGCGCCCCGGGGCGTGCAGCAGGCGCCGCAGGCCAACGGGCGTGACGCCGCGGCCGTCCGCGAGTACGAGGAGGTGTTCACCACCCTCCTCATGCAGCAGGGCCTGCCCAAGATGATGTCCCGGGCGCTGACCTGCCTCTTCACCACCGACGCGGGCAGCCTCACCGCGGCCGAGCTCGTCGAGCGCCTCCAGGTCAGCCCGGCGTCCGTGTCCAAGGCCATGGCGTTCCTGGAGACCCAGGGCCTCATCCAGCGGGAGCGCGACGAGCGCCGCCGCGAGCGCTACCGCGTCGACGACGGCGTCTGGTATCAGTCGATGATCGCCGCCGCCCGCTCGAACGCGCAGCTTGCCGAGACGGCGCGGCAGGGCGTGGACATCCTCGGCGCCGGCACCCCGGCCGGCGTCCGCCTCGAGGGCATCGCCCGCTTCATGGACTTCGTCGGCGAGAGCATCGCCCGCGCCGCGGAGCAGGCCCGCGAGATCCTGTATACGAAGCCTGAGCCGGCGAAGCTCGAAACGACGAGCTAGGCGGCCTTGCGGAGCGTCGTCAGGGCGCGCAGCGCGTCCGCCAGCGAGATCGGGCGGTCGTCCGCCTCCGTGGCCAGGCACTGCTCGACCATCTGGCGCATCAGCGTCGACGGCTTCAGGCCGCGCCGCGCCGCCACCGCGGCCAGCTGCTCGGCCAGCGTCGCCGGTAACCGGACCGAGTAGACCGCCATGGTCTCTCCGTCGGGCTTCGGAGGCAGCTGGGCGGGGGTGTCGGTGTAGGCGATCCGGCCCGCCGCCACCGCCCCGGCGAGCGCGTCGAGCTGGTCCTCGGTCAGTCGTCGGTCCTGCATGATGCCTCCCACCCCTCGAACTCGGCGAGCTGGTCCGGGGTCATGTCGAGTGCTCCGACGATGAGCCAGTCCAGGCCGCCCTCGTGCCGCAGGACGACGATCAGGGGTCGTCCGGCCTCCGTGCGGGCCCACACGCTGAGGACCGGGAGGCCGAGCGCGACACCCGATCTCGGGAGGCGGAGATCCGCGTTCAGCGCCTGGAGCGCCTCCCACGGCTCGATCCCGATGAGTGCCGCCAGGGTTGCCGGCCACCAGCGGTAGGGCATATCCCAATGTACGACGCCCGTAATACGATGAGCAAATGATCGCGGTGACCGGGGCGAACGGCTCAGTCGGCGGCAAAGTCCTCGAAAGGCTCCCCGGAGCCAGAGGACTGACTCGCCGGGACGCCGAGTATCGGGACACCGACGCCATGACGAAAGCCCTGGAAGGGGTCACGACGCTCTTCCTCGTCTCCGGCCGCGAGTCGAAGGACCGGGTCGCGGAGCACTGGAGCGCGGTCGACGCCGCGGTCCGGGCCGGCGTCGAGCGGATCGTGTACCTCTCGTTCTACGGCGCCGCGGCGGACTGCACGTTCACGTTCGGCCGCGACCACTGGCACACCGAGGAGTACATCAAGCGCTCCGGCCTGCGCTGGACCTTCCTGCGCGACAACCTGTACCTGGAGATGATCCCGAGGTTCGCCGGCGCCGACGGCCTGATCCGCGGCCCGGCCGGTGACGGGCGGGTGGCCGCCGTGAGCTGCGAGGACGTGGCGGAGTCCGTCGCGAGCGTCCTGCGCGGCGAGCACGACCACATGACGTACAGCCTCACCGGCCCCGAGGCGTTCACCCTCCACGAGGCGGCCGAGGCGTTCGGCCTGCGCTACCACCCGGAGACGGTCGAAGAAGCGTATGCGTGGCGAAAGGGCGCCCCGTTCGAGGTCGAGGGCTGGGTCACGTCGTACACGGCGATCGCCGCCGGCGAGCTGGCCGCCGTCACCGACCACGTCGAACGGCTGACGGGCCGGAGACCACAGGGATTGCCTACGAGAAGGTGAGCAGCTGGTCGACCGGCGCGTGGTCGTCGGTCAGCACCTCGGCCGAGCCGACGAAGTCCCGCAGCGGCGAGCCGTCGAGCACCGACGCGTCGTCCGGCGGCGAGAACGCCAGCAGTGGCGAGGTCGAGGCCAGGATGACGAAGTTGCTGCCCACCCGGCCGGCGACGGCTGAAGGCGGTGCGACCAGGGCCACGTGCGGAAACACCGCGGCGATCGTGGCCAGCTCGGCCCGGACGAACCGGCGCGCGGTGCCGTCGATGACGTTCAGCGCGTAGACGCCGCCCGGCCGCAGCACCCGCCGGACATCCTCGACCAGCTCCCGCGTGGTCAGGTGCCACGGCACCGCCAGGTGCCCGAACGCGTCGCCGATCACCAGGTCCCGCGACGAGCTCTCGACGAACGACAGGTTCGCCCGGGCGTCCCCGGTCACGACCCGCAGCGACGGCCCGGTCCGCAGGCCGAGGCGGCGCCGGTCCAGCTCGACCAGCTTCGCGTCGAGCTCCAGCACCAGGCTGTCGGTGCCGGGTCGGGTCGCGGCGAGGTAGCCGGGCATCGTGAACCCGCCCCCGCCGAGGTGCAGCGCGTCGAGCCGCCCGGCCGGCAGGGCATCCACATAGGACGCGATCCAGCGGGTGTAGGCGAACTCGAGGTACCGCGGATCGTCCAGGTCCACATAGGAGTGCTGAGCGCCGTTGAGCAGCAGGGTGCGCCCCGACGGGCGGGCCGGGTCGGCCGTGACGGTGGCGCAGTGGTACGCCGTCTCCACCTCGCACGGGTTCGGCGCGACGAGGGCGGCGGGCACACCGCAGGCCACGACGGCGAGCGCCACGGTCACCGGCGTGCGCTTCCGCCAGTACCCCGTGAACAGGAAGCCCGTCACGGCCAGGATCCCCGCCAGCCCATAGAGGATGCCGCCGGTCGGCACCGCCGCCACCAACACGAACCCCGTCCCGAACGTGGCGGTGATCCCGCCGAGGGTGCCGACGCTGGACAGCTTCCCGACCACGCGCCCGGTGTGCCCGAGGTCGCCGAGCTGGAGCTTCACGACCAGCGGGGTCACGGCCGACAGCAGCGCCGCCGGCACGAACAGGGTCAGCATCGCCAGCAGCATCACGCTGCCGGGGTCGGTACCGCGCAGCCACTCACCCGCGACGCGGACGATCGGCAGGGTCGCGGCCGTCGTCGCCGCGCCGAGCAGCAGCAGGGGCGAGAGCAGCTTCGCCGGGTCCAGGTCGCGGTCGGCCAGCCAGCCGCCGGTCCACGCGCCGTAGGCGATCGCGCCGAGCGCCACGCCGATGATGGCGGTGCTCGTCTCCAGGGTCACGCCGACATACGGCCCGACCAGGCGCAATCCGGCGATCTCGAGCACGAGAACCGCGCCGCTCGTGAGGAACACCAGGCCGGCGGCCACGCGCTTATTGAGAGGTCTGCCAGTCGTCACCGCTCTAGCATGGGGCACATGCCCGATTCGACGCGTATCCCGGACCGCCCCAGCCTCGACGGCCTCGAGGAGCGGTGGGGCCGGGTATGGGACGACGAGGGCATCTTCCGCTTCGACCGCACGGCTGAGCGCGCCGACGTGTTCTCCATCGACACCCCGCCGCCGACGGTGTCCGGCGCGCTCCACATCGGACACGTGTTCTCGTACACGCAGACCGACCTCATCGCGCGATACCAGCGGATGCGCGGCAAAGAGGTGTTCTATCCGATCGGGTGGGACGACAACGGCCTGCCGACCGAGCGCCGCGTGCAGCTGAACTACGGCGTGCAGTGCGACCCGACGCTGCCCTACGACCCGGAGTTCGCGCCGCCGGCCAAGCCCGGCAAGACGCCGGTGAAGGTGAGCCGGCGCAACTTCGTGGAACTCTGCCACCGCCAGACCGAGCACGACGAGCGCGCCTACGAGGCGCTCTGGCGGCGGGTGGGCCTGTCGGTGGACTGGACCCAGCTCTACACCACGATCGGCGACCGGGCGCGGGCCGCCGCCCAGCGCGGCTTCCTCAACGCGCTGGCCCGCGGCGAGGCCTACGCGGTGGACGGCCCGACGCTGTGGGACGTGACGTTCGGCACCGCGGTCGCGCAGGCCGAACTGGAGGACCGGGAGCGGCCGGGCGCCTATCACCGGCTGAAGTTCGGCGAGTTCCTCGTCGACACCACCCGGCCCGAGCTGCTGCCGGCCTGCGTGGCGCTGGTGGCCCACCCCGGCGACGAGCGGTTCCAGCCGCACTTCGGCTCGACCGTCCGCACGCCACTGTTCAACGTGGAGGTGCCGGTGCTGGCCCACCACCTGGCCGACCCGGAGAAGGGCACCGGCCTGGTGATGGTGTGCACGTTCGGCGACCTGACCGACGTGACCTGGTGGCGCGAGCTCGACCTGCCGGCCCGCACGGTGATCGAGCGCAACGGCCGGCTGACCCTGCAGGCGCCGCCCGGCGTGGCCGAGGACGACTTCGCGCCGCTGGCCGGCCTGACCGTGCACCAGGCGCGGGAGAAGGTGGTCGCGCTGCTGCGGGCGTCGGGCGAGCTCGACGGGGAGCCGCGGCCGATCACGCACGCCGTGAAGTTCTACGAGAAGGGCGACAAGCCGCTCGAGATCGTGGGCACCCGGCAGTGGTACATCCGCAACGGCGGGCGGTCGCCGGAGCTGCGCGCCGCCCTGCTGGCCCGCGGCCGCGAGCTGACCTGGACGCCGGAGCACATGCGCACCCGGTATGAGCACTGGGTCGAGGGCCTCACCGGCGACTGGGTGATCAGCCGCCAGCGGTTCTTCGGCGTGCCGATTCCTCTGTGGTACCGCCTGGACGCCGACGCCAAGCCGATCCACGACGACCCGATCGTGCCGGAGCGCCTCCCGATGGACCCGAGCAGCGACACCCCGCCCGGGTTCGAGGAGATCGACCGCGGCCGGCCGGGCGGCTTCGTGGGCGACCCGGACGTGATGGACACCTGGGCGACCTCCTCGCTGACGCCGCAGATCATCGGCCGCTGGCTCGACGACCCCGACCTGTTCGGCCGGGTGTTCCCGATGGACCTGCGCCCGCAGGCCCACGAGATCATCCGCACCTGGCTGTTCACCACGGTGCTGCGCGCCCACACCGAGCACGACCTGCTGCCGTGGAAGCACGCCACCATCGCCGGCTGGATCATGGACCCCGACCGGAAGAAGCTGTCCAAGTCGAAGGACAACGCCAAGGACTCCCCCGAGGATCTGCTCGACCAGTTCGGCGCCGACGCGGTGCGGTACTGGGCGGCCAACGCCCGGCCCGGCGTGGACACGGCGTTCGACACCAACCAGATCCGGGTGGGCCGGCGCCTGGCCACCAAGCTGCTCAACGCGAGCCGGTTCGTGCTGTCGTTCGGCGGCTCGCCGGACCCGGCGCTGGTGACCGCCCCGGTCGACCGGGCCCTGCTCGGCGCGCTGTCCACCGTGGTCACCGAGGCGACCGCGGCCTTCGACGCCTACGACTACGCGCGGGCGCTGGAGCGCACCGAGCAGTTCTTCTGGTCCTTCTGCGACGACTACCTGGAGCTGGTGAAGGCCCGCGCCTACGGCGAGGCCGAGTCCGCGGAGGTGGTGTCGGCCCGGGCCGCGCTGACCGTGGCGCTGTCGACGCTGCTGCGGCTGTTCGCGCCGTTCCTGCCGTACGTGACCGAGGAGGTGTGGTCGTGGTGGCAGACCGGCTCGGTGCACCGCGCGCCCTGGCCCTCCGACGTCTTCGCGTTCGACGCCGCCCCGCTCGCCCTGGCCAGCGACGTGCTCGGCGCGGTGCGGCGGGCGAAGTCGGCCGCGCAGCAGTCGATGCGGGCGCCGGTGTCGCTGCTCGCGGTCGCCGGCCCGTCCGCCGTGCTGTCGGCCGTGCGGGGCGACCTGGCGGCGGCCGGCAACGTCCAGGACTGGTCCGTCACCGAGGCGGCTGAGCTGTCGGTTACCGTCACATTGTGATGGAACTCCAGGCCATCGGGGTCCAGCACCCCGCGGTTCGGCAGGTGCAGCACATCCAGAACAACACCGCGCCGAATCGGTACAAGCTGTTCGTGGCCGAGGGCCTGTGGGCGCACAACATGTTGCTGGAGCACAACGCGCCGATCGACACGTTCTTCTGGTGCCCGGAGGCGATCTACGCGGACGAGGCCCACCGCCGCGCCGAGGAGATCGCCTCGCGGGCCGAGCGCGCGTACCGCGTCTCGCTGCGCACGCTGGAGAAGATCTCGGAGCGGGACAAACCGGATGGTCTGCTCTCCCTGGCCGCGCTGCCGCAGTGGGCGCCGGAGGATCTCCGCTTTGGCCGCCAGGCCCTGGTCCTGGTGGCCGACGGGGTGGAGATCCCGGGCAACCTCGGCACGTTGATCCGCTCCCTGGACGCCTGCGCCGCCGACGCGCTCCTGCTCACGAACCGCAAGACCCGCCTGACCCACCCGAAGGTGATCCGGGCCAGCCAGGGCACGATCCTGACGGTCCCGACGCTGGAGTTCGCGGAGGTCTCCGACGCGATGGCCTGGCTGGAGCGGCACCGCTTCACGGTCCTGCTGGCCGACACCGACAACGCCATCAACTACCGCAAGGCGGACTTCTCCGGGCGGACCGCGCTTGTGGTCGGCAGTGAGCGCTACGGCATCGCCAAGCCCTGGTACGGCCGCGGCTTCCAGTGCGTCGCCGTGCCCATGCTCGGCTCGGGCGACTCCCTGAACGTGTCGGTCTCCGCCTCGGTCCTGTTGTACGAGGCGCGGGCCCGCAAGTCCGGCTGGTAGCCGAGCGTCCGCCGGCGGGCCGCCGCTCAGAGCGCGATCTCGGCCCAGACGACCTTGCCGCCGGCGTGCCGGCGCACGCCCCAGGCCCGTGTGAGCTTGGTCACGATGCGCAGGCCGCGGCCGGAGATGCTGGTCGAGTTGTCGATCTCGGCGATCTCCGGGACCCGCTCGCTGTGGTCGCCGACCTCGATGACCAGCACGTCGTCCCGGCGGAACAGGCGCAGGATCGCCGGGGGCATCCCGTGCCGGAGCGCGTTGGCCACGAGTTCGTGGCCCACCAGCACCGCGCCGCGGGTGATGTGGGTGAGCCCCCACGCGTCCAGGGCCTGGGTGATGACCCGGCGGGCCTGGCGGGCGTGCCCCTGGGGGACGTCCACCTCCACGCGGTCCGCATCCATGTCTTTCATGGTGCCCCGACGAAGCGCGTTGGAACAGGTTTGCGGCGCTGCCAGCGGGGGCACTCCGGAAGCCAATCTTTTTCCGTACCGCAACCAAGCCGGGGGCCCACATGCTCGTCCACCCTGAGACCGTCCTCGCCACCAGCGCCCAGGGGTCCGCCGACGACCGGACGCAGGACCTGCACGAGGCGCTGACGGCCCGCCGGCAGGAGCTCGAAACCGAGTATGCCGAGGCCGTCGCCGAGATGACGCTCGCGGGTGTGGTCGACGCCGGGGACGACGTCGCCGACCTCGGCACCAAGGCGTTCAACCGGGAGCAGGAGTTCGCCCTCGCGCTGTCCATCCGCGAGCGCCTGGACCAGGTCGAGCGCGCGCTGGACCGGCTCGCGTCCGGCCACTACGGCACCTGCGAGACCTGCTCGCAGGAGATCCCCGTCGCCCGGCTCGCCGCGTTCCCCGCGGTGACGCTCTGCGTGGCCTGCAAGTCGGTCAGCGAGCGCCGGTAGCGTCCAGCCGCTCGACCAGGTCGAGGACGCGCTGGGCCGCGCTCTGGAGGTGGGGAGGTGGTCCGCGGCAGGCCGCGGGTAGGTGGGTGGACGCTCACTCGTTCACGGCCGAGGGGAGGAACGGGTGCAGACTCTCGCCGACGGTCTCCGCCTCCAGATGAACGCGCTCGACTACGTCCTGCTGTCGCTCTACTTCATCACGGTCCTCGGGGTGGGCCTCGCCGCCCGCCGCTCGATCCACAACAGCGTCGACTTCTTCCTCTCCGGCCGGTCGCTGCCGGCCTGGGTGACCGGCCTCGCCTTCATCTCCGCCAACCTGGGCGCGCTGGAGATCCTCGGCATGGCGGCCAACGGCGCCAAGTACGGCCTGATGACCCTGCACTACTACTGGGTCGGCGCCGTCCCGGCGATGGTGTTCCTCGGCATCGTGATGATGCCCTTCTACTACGGGTCGAAGGTGCGCAGCGTCCCGGAGTACATGCGCCGGCGCTTCAACCGCCCCGCCCACCTGCTCAACGCGCTGTCCTTCGCGCTTGCGCAGGTGCTCATCGCGGGTGTCAACCTGTACGCGCTCGCGCTCATCATGCAGGCCCTGCTCGGCTGGCCGCTGTGGACCGCGATCGTCGTCGGCGCCGCGATCGTGCTCGTGTACATCACGCTCGGCGGCCTCTCCAGCGCGATCTACAACGAGGTGCTCCAGTTCTTCGTGATCATCGCCGGGCTGTTGCCGGTCGCGATCATCGGCCTGGTCAAGGTGGGCGGGATCGACGGGCTCTTCGACGCGGTACGGCAGACGACGCTCGGCGACGCCGGGCTGCACACCTGGTCGAACACCGGCGGCTCGGACAACCCGCTGGGCGCGTCCTGGTTCGGCATCGTCTTCGGCCTCGGCTTCGTGCTGTCCTTCGGTTACTGGACGACGAACTTCGCCGAGGTGCAGCGCGCCCTGTCGGCCCGGAACATGAGCGCCGCGCGGCGCACGCCGATCATCGCCGCCTACCCCAAGCTCGTGATCCCCTTCGTCACCGTGATCCCCGGCCTGGTCGCGCTGGTGACCGTCAAGGGGCTCGGTGCCGCAACGGGCGACCTGCAGTACAACAACGCCATCCCGCTGCTCATGCGCGACTTCCTGCCCAATGGCGTGCTCGGCATCGCCGTCACCGGCCTGCTGGCCTCGTTCATGGCGGGCATGGCCGCCAACGTGTCCGGCTTCAACACGGTGTTCACGTACGACATCTGGCAGGAGTACGTGAAGAGGGACGCGCCGGACGAGCACTACCTCGGCGTCGGCCGGATCATCACGGTCGTCGGCGTGATCATCGGCATCGGCACCGCGTTCATCGCGGCCGGCTACAGCAACATCATGGACTACATCCAGGCGCTGTTCTCCCTGTTCAACGCCCCGCTGTTCGCGACGTTCATCATCGGCATGTTCTGGAAGCGGATGACCGCCTGGGCCGGCTTCTGGGGGCTGCTCGCGGGCACGCTCGCCGCGTTCGTCGTGTACGCGGGCTACAAGTGGTTCGGCTGGTTCACGTTCGGCTCGGACCTCGACGAGTCGTTCTGGGGCGCGGGCATCGCGTTCGTGACGGTCGCGATCGTCTCCGTGCTGGTCACGCTGGTGACGACCCGCAAGACGGACGAGGAGCTCGACGGCCTCGTGTACGGCATCGGCCGGCACGACCTGACCTCCGACGCGATCGCCGGCGACACCGCCTGGTACCGCTCGCCGGTCCTGCTCGGCGTCGTCGCCCTGGTCCTGGCCTTCGCCTTCTACCTGCCGTTCCTGTAAGGAGCGATCGTGAGCGACAAGATGGACACGGCCCACGCCGCACGGCTGTTCGACGTCCGCCGGGTCATCGGTGGGCTCTTCACGGTCTACGGCGTCATCGTCACCATCGTCGGCATCTTCGACTCGCAGGAGGAGATCGACAAGGCCGCCGGCGTGCGCATCAACCTGTGGATCGGCCTCGGCATGCTGGCCCTCGGCCTGCTCTTCCTCCTCTGGCAGAAGCTCAGGCCCGCCGAACCGCCCGCACCGGAGGGTCAGGAGTTGTCGACGAACGACACGGAGTGAGCCTCGGTCAGGTCGGGCGGCTCCCACCGCCCGGCCAGCCGGTTGATCACGCCGTCGGGCACCGGTGACGGCCGGGCCCGGTTGCGCCGCCGGAGCAGCTCCGGCGGCGCCTCCATGGCGACGATCTCCACCCGCGCGCCGTAGTCGCCGATCATCCCGACGCACCGGGAGCGGATCTGCCGCGACACGTTCGTCGCGTTCCACACGAACGGCGCGCCGGCCCGCAGCAGCTCCTTGGCCCGCGCGTTCGCGGCGGCGATGACCGGTCCCTGGTCGCCGGTCGGGGCGACGCCGAGCTCCTCGCGCAGCGCGTCGAGGCTGACCACGGGCAGGCCGGGGTGGTGCGTGGCGATCCAGTGGTCCTTGCCGGCACCCGGCAATCCAGACATGACGATCACCGTGAATCGAGTGTCGTCGAACGCGGCGTAGGAAGGGTCGCGGCCGGGCGTCCTGAAGTACATGAACCGCGCGTGGTCCGACGGGAACGCCCGCGGGCGGTCCAGGCACCCCAGCTCGGCCGCGTACTCCGTGAACAGCGTCGCGTCGGTGCCGGTCGCGGTGGCCAGCCGCGCGAGATCGTCGTTGCGGGCGACCAGGCTGACCCGGAACACGAGGCGGTCGAGGTCGCGGACCGCGAACGCCTCGCCGGGCAGCCAGCGGTGGTGCAGCAGCGCGGCGACGTGCTCGCGCTCGGCGACCGGCGCGCCGCGCTCCCACATCGTGCGCCGCGGGCTGGGGTCGTCGAGCAGCGTCAGCGCGGTCGCGACGGCGTTCACCGGCGGATCCGGTTGGGGACGATCGGCCGGTCCTGCCAGTGGCTGCCGGAGTCGAGGATCGCGGTGTGGAAGCTCGGACGGACCCACTTGTACCGCCCGAGGACCTCGCCCGGGGACTCGACCTTGACGTAGAGCCCCTCCATCTCGTCGGACATGTCCGTCTCGCGGAGAACATCCGCAACGTTCGGGCCGGCGGCCTCCATCAACGCGTCCCGCCACGCGGGAGTCCGGCACAGCGAGGGGCCGACGAACTTCTGCAATGCCGCGAGATCGGCCACCGTCCCTTCGTGCAGCACCGGCACGGAGGCGACGGGCAGCCCGTCCAGCAGCTCCCGTCGTCGCGAGGTGGACAAGAACGACTCATGTGAACGGTCAAATACGTCGAACTCGCAGAAGTACTGCGGCAACGCGTCGTAGAAGCAGGTGTGCTTCGCGTACAGCCACTCGCCGTACAGGATGAACCGATCCCGCAGCACCGGGAACAGCTCGTAGCGAATCCCGGCGGCCCACGCCTTGAACAGCGCGAACTGCTTCTCCCGCGGCCCGCCGGTCAGGTAATGCCCCCGCGACTGCAGCAGCAGCTCTCCCGAGGCGTCGAAGCTGATCGCGGCATTCGCACCGTCGAGCTTCTCCTCGACGACCAGGTGCTGCCCCGCGAGCTCGGCGAACGGCACCTGCGCCAGGTCGTGGTCGCCCGGCTGGAGGCGGGAGCCCTGCAGATGGGGCGTCCGGGGGTACTTCCGCAGCATCCTCACGTTGTACCGGACACAAATCCCTCGCCAACACGGGTTTTTCTCGGGTCAGGGAAAGGGTGTACGGGCTTCCGCGCGTCACGGGCGGCCGAAACGATCGGCATGACCAGGTAACCCCTCGGCAAATATGGAGGGCTGTGTGAACAGACCAACCGTGAAGGGGCTCGTCCTCTTCACCGCCACGGCGGTGGCGCTGGCCGTGGCGCCGGCTTCGAGCGCACTCGCCGCGCCGGCTTCAGCGGAAGCGGGTGCCGCCACCATCCCGTGGGGACAGTGTGAGAGCCCCGGCCTGCAGCGCCGCGGCGCCGAGTGCGGCCTGCTGAGCGTTCCGCTCGACTACAGCAAGCCCAACGGCAAGAAGATCCAGATCGCCGTCTCGCGCATCAAGGCGAAGGTCGCCGCCAAGGACTACCAGGGCGTCATGCTCGTCAACCCGGGCGGCCCCGGCGGCTCCGGCCTGACCCTGTCGGTGCTCGGCGAGTTCGTCCCCAACGACGCGGGCCTGGCCTACGACTGGATCGGCTTCGACCCCCGTGGCGTCGGCTCCAGTGTGCCGGCGCTGTCCTGCGACCCGGACTACTTCAACGGGCCGCGCCCCGAGTACATCCCGTGGAACCAGAACATCGAGTCCACCTGGCTGAGCCTCTCGAAGGGCTACGCCAAGGACTGCGGCCGGGCCGGCGGTGACCTGCTCAAGCACATGACCACCGTCGACTCGGTCAACGACATGGAGTCGATCCGCAAGGCGCTCGGCGCCAAGCAGATCAACTTCTACGGCTTCTCCTACGGCACGTACCTCGGCCAGGTCTACGGCACGCTGCACCCGGAGAAGGTCCGCCGCATGGTGCTCGACGGCAACGTCGACGTGCGCAAGGTGTGGTACCAGGCCAACCTCGACCAGGACGTGAACTTCGAGCGCAACATCAACATCTGGTTCGGCTGGCTGGCCAAGTACGATAGCGTCTACCACCTCGGCAAGACGGCCCAGCAGGTCTCGGCCCGCTGGTACGCCGAGAAGGAGAAGCTGCGCGCCAAGCCGGCGGGCGGCGTGGTCGGCCCGGACGAGTGGACGGACATCTTCCTCTACTCGGGCTACTACCAGTCGACCTGGCTCGAGCTGGCGGACGCCTTCGCCGGCTGGGCCAACAACCGCGACACGGACATCATCGTCGCCGCGTACGAGGGCTACATCGGCCCGGGCGACGACAACGGCTTCGCGGTCTACAACGCGGTCCAGTGCACCGACGTGCAGTGGCCGCAGAGCTGGAACCAGTGGGAGCGCGACAACTGGCGCACCTTCCTGAAGGCCCCGTACATGACCTGGGACAACGCCTGGTACAACGCGCCGTGCCTGTTCTGGCCGGCCAAGGCGTCGAAGCCGGTCAAGGTCGACGGCTCGAAGGTCAAGAGCGTCCTGTTCGTCGGCACCACCCTCGACGCGGCCACGCCGTTCGAGGGCAGCCTGGAGGCCCGCCGCCGCTTCCCGCACGGCGCCCTCCTGGCCGAGGTGGGCCAGACCACGCACGCGAACTCGCTCAACGGCAACGCGTGTATCGACGACACCATCGCCGAGTACCTGGCCACCGGCAAGCTCCCCGACCGCAAGCGGGGCGACCGCGCCGACAAGACGTGCGACGCCCTCCCGCAGCCCGACCCGACGGCGGCGTCGGCGCAGGCCAAGTCCTTCAGTACGGACAGCAGCCTGCTCCGCGAGCCGCTCTACCCCGTCCACCACTAGTTCTCGAACAGCTTCTCGAGCAACAAAAAGGGCGCCCCTGCCTCAGGGGCGCCCTTTCCTTGGCTGCTCACTTCTGGACGATGAACTCCACGCGGCGGTTGATCGCGTTCGACGCGTCGTCGGTGCCGGGCACCTTGGGCTGGCTCTCGCCGAAGCCCCGCGACGTCAGCCGCTCGGGCGCGATCCCCAGCGCGATCAGCGTGTCGAGCACCGTCTTCGCCCGGGCCTCACTGAGGGCCTGGTTGCGCTCCGGGGTACCCCGGCTGTCGGTGTGCCCCTCGATGCTCACGCGCACGGTCGGGTTGGCCTTGAGGATCGAGGCCACGTTCGCCACCACGGCCTGGCCCTGCGCGGTGAGCGTGGCGCTGTTGTTCTCGAACTCGACCGTCGGCAGCGCCCCGAGCTGGGTCTGCACCTGCTCGGGCGCGACCGTGGCCCCGACCACCAGCTGGTTGCGCACGGTCGACGCCACCGCCTTCGCGGCCACCTCGGCCTTGTCCTTGATCTCCTGCGAGGCGACGGTGCCCGTGAGCGTGACCGTCCCGTCCGTCAGGTCGACCACGCCGACCTTGGTGTCCTTGCCGAGCGCCGCGACGACCCCGCCGAGCGCGGCCAGATTGGCCGAGCCGGCCGTCCGCTTCGCGTCGACGGTCACCTGGTCCTGGACGTTCTCCGCCCCGAAGGCCGCCTTGGTCGCGTCGGCCAGCGCCGTGCGTGCGGTCTCGTCCGGCACGGTCCCGGTGAGGACCACCTTGCCCGCGTCGACCAGCAGCTTGACCGACACGGGCTGCGGCGGCACCTCGACCTTGGGCGGCGCGTCGACCTTCACGACGCGGACCCCGTCGAGCCCGAGCGTGATCGACCGGGCCTGGTCGACCTGGTCCTGCGACTCGACGGTGACCGAACCGTCCCGCCCGGCGAACTTGACGTCGGCGTCGATACCGGCGTCGGCCAGCGCGACCTTGGTCCGGTCGGTGAGGTTGTCCTCGATGCGGTGCCGGTGCGGTACCTCGAACCCGTACACCAGCGCGGCCAGCCCGACGATCGCCGCCCCGATCGGGATGAGCGGATGCCGCCGCCGGACTTCCCAGCGCACGGCCTTGGTGGTGGTCGCCATCAGCTCCGCCCGGTGTCACGCCCGGCGACGAGCCGCCGCGTGAGGTCGGCGAAGCCCTCCTCGTCGCCGTCGGCGAGCAGTTGCGCCTGCCGCGCCCAGGTGACGATGGAGGGCGCGAACCGCAGGCCGGCCGACTCGATCGCGGTCCGCAGGGTGTCCACGTCGGAGGCTGCCAGCTGCGCGAACGTCCGGATGCCGGCGGCGACGAGCGCCGCGGACATCTTCGGCCCGATCCCTTCGATCCGCTTGAGATCGTCGATGGGCAGCTCGTCGCCGCTCTTCTGGGCCGGCACGACAACGGCGACCGGCGCCTCGTCGGCGGCCGGCTCGTCATCGACGGTCGCGACCCGCTCGTCATCGACCGGCGGCTCGGCCGGGGCGTCGACGGCGCTCGCTGCTTCGACATCGGCCGGCGCCGCCGGCTCGTCATCGACGGTCGCCTCGGTGGGGGCATCGACGGCCGTCGCGGGCTCGTCATCGACCACTGCCGCAACCACTGCCTCGACCTCGACCTCGGTCGCCGGCGCCTCGTCCGGGTCCGTGTCGAGGTCCTGCGGCTCGGCGCCGTTCGGGGACGGCTTGTCGGTCACCTCGCGGCCGGCGATCAGGCGGTCGGTGAGCTCCTTGAAGCCCGCCTCATCGCCGTCCGCCAGCAGCCGGGCCTGGCGAGCCCAGGTGCCCAGGCTCGGGGCGAACCGGAGGTTGGCGTCGGCCAGGGCGTCCTCCACTGTGGAACGGTCGGCGTCGGCCAGCGCGGCGTACGTCGTGATGCCCGCCGCCCGCAGCGCCGCCGCGATCTTCGGGCCGATGCCCTCGATCCGCTCCAGTTCGTCCTGGGCCGCCGGCGCGTCCGCCGCGAAGGCCGACTCGACCTCGGCCACCAGCGCATCGTCCACAACGGTGTCCGTGGTCACCGGCTCGGCCGCGAAGGCCGCGATCGGCTCGTCGGCGTCGGTCGAAGCCGCAGAAGCCGCGACCGGCTCGGGCTCGACCTCGGCAGGCTCGACCTCGGCGGGCTCGGCCTCGGCAACGGAGGGCTCGGCAGTCACCGGCTGGGACGGGGCGTCGGTGCTCGTCCCGGTCGCCGCAGCGTCGGCCGCAGGCAGCGGCTCGGCGGCGGTGGTGGCAACGACCGGCTCCGGGGTCGGCTCGGGAGTCGGCTCCGGGGTCGGCTCGGGCTCGGTCGGCGTAGGGTCGGACGCGGTAGGCGTCGTGGCAAGGGGCTCCGCGGCGGCGACAGCAGCCGCGGGAGCGGTGGCCGCGAGGGGAGCGGCGTCGAGAGAGGATTCGGTCGAGCGCACCCGGCGGAGCCGCAGGCCCCACCACAGGTAGCCGACCAGCAAGCCGAGCAGAAACGCCAGCGCGATGAGCAAGAGTGACTGGTTGGTGAACCAGACCACGACGGGCCTCCGGGGGAACGTGACCGACGCGTGAAGAGGGAGTTCGCGGGCAGCCTTCCATACAAGGTTGCCGAGCAACAGAGCCGCAGAGACGACGTCCACCTGCCGGTTCTCACTAGTTGAGCCGGGCCGGCGGGCGTTTTCCCTGATGAGGGGCACGACACATGCGGTACCGAAGCAGCGGCGAAAAGCCGGTGGAACGCTTGGTGCCGAAGCTCACGAGGACTGGAGGCGACTGAAGCGATGGGGAAGACGACCCGAGTGCTCGCGCTGGCGGCTGTAGCCGCCGCGGCGGGTGGTGTCGCGTGGGCGCTGCGTGACCTGCCGGCGCAGCTGGGGGCCGTGCCGTCCGGGGCACGGGCCGAGCGGATGCGGCGGTCGCCGCAGTTCGGCGACGGCAAGTTCAACAACACCGTCCCGGCCGAAGTCCTGCCGCCCAACGCGATGCGCAAGGCGCTCGTCGAGCTGCTGACCGGCAAGGAGCCCCGGCGTCCCGCGGGCACGATCCCGGTCGTTCGGCCCGAGCTCGGCGGCCGGCTCGAGGAGGACGGCCTGCACGTGACCTGGCTCGGCCACTCCACCGCGCTGATCGAGATCGAGGGCGTGCGGGTGCTGTTCGACCCGGTGTGGAGCGACCGCTGCTCGCCGACGAGCTTCTTCGGGCCGAAGCGCATGCACCCGGTGCCGCTGAAGATCGACGAGCTGCCCCGCATCGACGCCGTCGTGATCTCGCACGACCACTACGACCACCTCGACCTGGCCAGCATCCGGCAGCTGACGCGCAGCCAGCAGGCGCCGTTCCTGGTGCCGCTGGGCGTCGGCGCGCACCTGGAGCGCTGGGGCGTGCCGGCCGAGCGGCTCATCGAGCTCGACTGGGACGAGGACGTGGCGATCAAGGGTGTGCGGCTCATCGCGACCGCGGCCCGGCACTTCTCCGGCCGCAAGTTCACGCGCGACGGCACGCTGTGGGCGTCCTGGGTGGTCAAGGGCGCGCAGCGGAGCGTCTTCTACACCGGCGACTCGGGGTACTTCGACGGCTACAAGGAGATCGGCGAGCAGCACGGCCCGTTCGACGCCTCGCTGATCCAGGTCGGTGCGTACGGCGACGCCTGGCCGGACATCCACATGAAGCCCGAGGACGGCGCGAGCGCGCACCTCGACGTCCAGGCCCGCGTGCTCATCCCGCTGCACTGGTGCACGTTCAACCTGGCCCTGCACGCGTGGTCGGAGCCGGTCGAGCGGCTGCTCGACGAGGCCCAGGCCCGCGACATCACGCTCGTTGTGCCGCGGCCGGGTGACCGGGTCGACATCGACGTGTTGCCAGCAGTTGAACCCTGGTGGCGTGCTATTGCGTGATCATTAAAAGCGCAGGTCAGGGCACGTGTCTCGGCACACATGACGAGAAGCGACAAAACCCTGGCAGGTGCTGCGCGCCCGACGTACTGTATCGGTCAAGAGGGATTTCTGGATCGATGCAGAAGGGAGGGACGATCATGGCGGCAACACTGCAGACGATCGCCGACGAGCTCGGCGTGTCGCGGAGCACCGTCTCCAACGCATACAGCCGGCCGGATCAGCTCTCGCCCGACCTGCGGGCCCGGATCCTCGCCACGGCGGAGCGCCTGGGCTACTCGGGGCCCAACCCGACGGCCCGCTCGCTGCGCCGCGGCAAGGTCAACGCGATCGGTGTGCTGCTGACCGACAACCTGTCGATGGCGTTCACCGACCCCTATGCGGTCGCCTACCTGCAGGGCCTGGCCGAGGCGGCCTCCGCGCGGGAGACGTCGCTGCTGCTCATCAACCTGCCGACCGACGACGAGGCCGGCCGGCGCGTGGTGAGCAACGCCGCGGTCGACGCGTTCTGCCTGTACTGCGTGCCCGACTGGCACGGCGCGCTGGACCTCATCCGCCAGCGGGGCGTGCCGATCGTGATCGGCGAGGACCCGAACGCCTTCGGGCCCGACGCGAGCTACGTCGGCATCGACGAGCGCGCGGCGGCCCGCCGGCTGGGCGAGCACATCGTCAGCCTCGGCCACCGCGACATCGCGGTCGTGGCGCACTGGATCGTCGACGGCGGTGTGACCGGTGAGGTCAGCGCCGACCCCGACGACCTGCGCTACTACGTGACCGGCGAGCGGGTCCGCGGCTTCCGCGACGCGTTCACCGCGGCGGGCCTGCCGTGGGAGCGGGTGCGGCTGATCAACGCGGCGGCCAACCACCGTGAGCAGGGCTCCGCGGCCGCGGCCCACGCGCTCGACCGGCACGACCGGGCGACCGCGATCCTCTGCACCTCCGACGTCCTCGCGCTCGGCGTGCTCGACGCGCTGGGCGTCCGGGGGCTGGCCCCGGGACGGGACGTCTCGGTGACCGGGTTCGACGACATTCCGGACGCCGAGGTGCACGGCCTCACCACCATCCGCCAGCCCAGCGTCGAGCGCGGGCGGCTCGCGGGCGAGCTCCTGCTCGACCCGCCCGAAGACCCGGCGGGCCGGCGCCTGACGCTGCCCGTCTCCCTGGTGGTCAGGGCGACCACCGGGCCCAACCCAACCAAGGAGCAGTCATGACCCCCGTCGCACTGATCATGTCCCTGGAGGCCGTCCGCCTGGAGGCGCACTCGGCTCTCCCCAACGCCCCCGTCGTCGACGACCGTCGGCGCGAGTCGGTCGCCATGACGAAGGTGCGCGGCCTCGCGGCTCGCACGCTGCGTCGGGCCGCCGACCGAGTGGAGCCCACGCCGGCGCTCACCTACGGGTAACACCCGCTAGGTAAGCGGTGCAACAGAGCGCGACTGAGCACGGTGAGCTTGTCGTGACGTCGCCTGAATGAAACAGCAGTGAGGGAGGCAGGCCACCGCCTGCCTCCCTCACTGTGTGTCTTCCCTCTTGTGCGACGTCAGGAGCGGGTTTCCGCCAGCTCGGCGTCGAGACGGGCGGCGTTCGCGCGCGCGCCCAGACCGATCGACTCGTAGTCCGACCGGCTGATCCCGCGCAGGATGAGCGCCCAGATCAGGCCGATGACCGCGACCGCGCCGTAGGCCGCCGGGAAGGCCCAGACAGCGGCGTTCTCCTGGCCGGGGGCGAAGCCGAGCAGGCCACCGAAGTTGTCGACGACCAGCCAGATGATGTACCCCAGGGCAATCGTCGAGATGATCGGCGCGATGAGCCGCGACCACGCACCCTCGCCGCGGGCATCCTTGGCGAAGTAGAAGATCACCGACAGGGACGTGGCGAAGACCAGGAACAGCACGCCCACGCCACCCGAGGTGCCCAGCCAGAAGAACAGGTTGAGCATCGGGTCCCAGCCCTGCACCGCGAAGAGCACGAGCACGACCAGGGCGATGACGGTCTGGAACAGCGACCCGGAGGCCGGGGCGCCCGAGCGGGCCCGGGTGCGGCCGAAGAACGACGGGAGCACCCGCTCGCGGCCGAGCGCGAACGCGTAGCGCGCGGTCGTGTTGTGGTAGCTCAGGGCCGCGGCCGCGACGCTCGTGGTGAGCAGGATGAGCCCGACGTCGGCGGCCCAGGTGCCGCCCTTCTCGGCCAGGGTCGGGAAGAAGGGACCGCCGTCGGCGGCCATCTCCTGGGCCAGGCCCACGGTCTTGTCCACGCCGATGCTGGCCGCGGCGGCCCAGCTGGTGACCGCGTAGGACAGCACCATCACGCCGAGGCCGAGGAACGTGGCGGCGGCGACGGTGCGGTTCTTGCTGCGCGCCTCCTCGGCGAACACCGGCGCGGCCTCGAAGCCGACGAAGGCGGTCACCGCCACGGCGAAGGCCGGGCCGGCCGCGTCCTGCAGCCCACCCCAGCTCCACGGCTGGAGGCTCACCGAGCCGCCGTCGGGGTTGCTGAAGAAGATCACGTCGAAGATCGTCACCGCGATCAGCTCGGCGCCCAGCAGGACCATCAGGACCTTGCTGTTGACGTCGACGCGCAGCAGGCCGAGGATGGCCACGACCAGCCACAGGCCGAGGGCGAGGATCCACCATTCGACCTTGACGTCGGCCTTGTCGGCCAGGATCAGCGAGCCGAAGAAGCCGAACGCGCCGTAGAGGCCGATCTGCAGCAGGTTGTAGGCGAGCAGCGCGACCAGCGCGCCGGCCACGCCGAGCGGCCGGCCGAGGCCCTGCGAGATGTAGCTGTAGAAGGCGCCGGCGTTGGTGATGTGCCGCGACATCGCGACGTAGCCGAAGCTGAACACGGCCAGCACGACCGCGATGATCACGAACGCGAGGGGGAAGCCGGTCGTGCCGACCCAGGCCCAGGCGCTCGAGACCAGCGCGCCGACCACCATGAGCGGTGCGGCTGCGGTGAGGGCGAACATGATGACGGACGGCACGCCCAGCCGGTCGCGGGCTAATGCCTGTGATACCACGCTAGGTCGCGGGGGCGCCGTAGCGGACATCGGTCCTCCAGGGGGTTTTAAGGGGGGGAAGGGGGAAGAGGGAAGTCGTCACCCGCGCTGTGAGAGGACCGCCTCGCCGATCGCCGACTCGACCTGGAGGATCAGGTCGCGCAGCGGCGGCGGCAGGGTGGTGATCACGTGCTGAAGTCGTCGGAAGCTGGACTGGTCGCTGTCCCACAGGACGTGACCGGTGAGCCCGGTCGCCTCGGCCAGGCCGGCCAGGGTGGCGTCGGCGACCCGCATCGGCTCCGACCCGGTCAGCAGGCGGCGCAGGCGCACCACCCGGCCGGCGGGGAGGTTGATGTCGGTCGCGACCCACCGGGTGGAGCTGCGCAGCAGCCGCCGCACCGTGGTCTGCTCGACCAGCCCGTAGCGGGCCATCCGCTGGCCGACCGCGTCGACGGCGGTCTGCCCGAGGAACAACAGCCAGGTGCGGATCTCGCGGTGCTGGGTCTCGGCGACCATGGTCGCCAGGTTGGTGTGGGCCAGCGGGTCCGACGGAGGTTCGTGGCTGATCACCCGCAGGCGGTCACCCTCGCAGAAGATGCGCTGCTCCAGCACCAGCTCGCCCAGCAGCGCGCCGGCCAGGCCGATCTCGACCGCGCGCTGCGACAGCCGGGACTTGCCGTCCCGGTCGTCGTGGGCGATCAGGAAGAAGTCATCGGCAAGCAGCATTCGCCCGTACTCCCGTGGCGTGCCGGAAGGTGGGCACGGCATGGCGCGCCGCAGAGTCCAGCCAGGCGCGCACCGTCACCGCACTTCCGTATCGTCATCCGGCCCTCTGGGCCGTCCCGGATCCTGCCCCTGACCCGGGTCGAGTTTTCGGTTCCGAATGAACCTCGGGACCCAACGCGAAAGCATGCACCGCGCGTAAGCATCCGCGCAACCGGCGGAAATGCCGAGTTCTGTTAACTACTCGGGCGGAAACTCACATTGACGGGTGCCGCAGGAATGCTGGACTACCGAGCGTGACGAGCGGAATTTCGCAGGCTGTGACGGTGTACGACAATTGATGAAAAGCTTTTCCCCGCACGCTTTTCGGCCACCTGTGGGAATGTCGACCGACTGCCAGGTGGCCAAGATCGAAACATGACGCGGGGTAATACCGAGTGGTGGCTCGGGACTTTCACGGTGAACGAACCGTGCGCGGAGGGTTACATCGACTCGGCGGCCACGTCGACGGCCTCCAGCAGCTCGTCGAGCGCGTAACCTCCGTCGTGCCGCACCCCGTTGATGTAGAAGGTCGGGGTGCCGTTGACCCCGCTGCGCACCCCGCCGACGAAGTCGCGGCGGACGCGGTCGAGGTACACGTGCGCGCCCACCTCGTCGGCGAGCTCGTCCGAGGGTAGGCCGAAGTGGTCCACGCCGACCATGAGCTGCCGCGGGTTGATGCTGCGCTGGTGCTCGTAGAGCCAGTCGTGCATCTGGAAGAACCGCCCCCGCGCGGCCGCCGCCTCGGCGACCTCGGCGGCCAGGTCGGCGTAGGGGTGCACGTTCGTCAGCGGGAAGTGCCGGAACGTGAACCGGATCGTCTCCTGTCGCAGCCGCAGCAGGTCGAGCATGATCGCGTGGGCCATCCCGCAGTACGGGCACTGGTAGTCGCCGTACTCCACGAGCGAGACCGGCGCGTTGTCCGGGCCGGTCGTGTGGTCGTCAGGTCCGACCGGGACGACCAGCCGGGCCACCGTGACCTGGAAGGGTGTCGTGGTCATAGCACGGGCCGCCGTTCGTTGCCGAGCCCTTCGAGGGCGTTGAGGATGCCGTCGGCGCCGGGGTTGATCCCTGGTGGAGCGACGTGGTTCCACGCGACCACGCCGTCGGCGTCGAGGACGAACAGCGCGCGCTCGCACATGCCGGTCGACTCGTCGTAGACGCCGTAGGCGCGGGCGACGGCGCCCTTCGGCTCGAAGTCGGCGAGCAGCGGGAAGCGGATCCCCCGGTCGCCGGCGAACGCCTGGTGGCACCAGACGCTGTCGACCGAGATGCCGATGAGGCCGGCGTTGTAGCGCTCGAACTCGGGGAGGACGGCCTGGTACAGCGCCATCTGGTCGCTGCAGACCGGGCTCCAGTCGGCAGGATAGAAGGCGAGGACCGTGGGCCGGCCGCGGAACTGCGTGGTCCCGACCGTCTGGGCGTCCGGACCGGCGGGCAGCTCAAAGTCGGGCGCGTGCTGGCCGGGCTGGGGAAGTGGACCGCTCATGTATCAACCGTTCGCCGGGCGTGCGGCGACGGGGTCACCCGGATCGGGTGCCCTTACAGCGGCGTCGCCGTCGAGACGGTGAGCGGGCTGCCGGTGCAGGCGGTGAACGCGTTGGGGTTGGGCACGCCGACGACCTTGACCTTCTGGCCGTCAGGAAGTCTGGCCGCGTCGGGCGCGAGCAGCAGCGTCCACGTCACCGAGTCGGTGACCAGGCTGACGCAGGTGCCGTCGACCTTGATCCGGCCCTCGACCGTGACGACCGGGAAGTCGTCGGTCGGATGGTCGGGGCGCTTCGTCTTCGGTACACCGGAAGGAACGCTGATGGTCGGCTCGGGCGCAACGGACTGCGGCGAAGCCGCCCGGAAGGACGCCGAGGGCGACGAAGCCTCAGGTGACGACGGTGCGGCCGGCCCGGCGGAGTCGGTGGGCTGTGCCGCGCACGCGGCCAGGACGGAAACGGCGAGGAGGAGGCCCAGGTGTCGCATACCCACTTGGACCTCCTCCCGCCGTCATCGGTTCCGGTGGATCAGCCGGTGACCAGGATGGTCATCGACGTGCCGTTCTCGAACAGCGCGAACATCTTCACACCGTTGTTCGGGACCTTCACGCCGTAGTACGTGTTGGTCGCGGGGTCCTCACGGTAGTAGCTCTTGCTGTCGTCGAACAGCGGGTTGCCCCACTGGCCGCCGAGCTTGCTCGACGCGTTGGTCGGGCCGTAGTGCAGGCTGAACGAGTCCGTCCGCTTCATCGAGAACGGCGCGTCGAAGCCCTGGATGCGCGGCCGCCACGGCGTGCCGTCACCCTTCAGGACCAGGTCGGGGTGCGAGTCGATCGGCAGGATCAGGCCCTGGCCGTGGTGCTGGCTCGTGTTGTTGTCCGCCTGCGAGGTGTCCCAGTACGTGACCAGCAGGCCGGTCTGGTACGGGAAGTGCTCGACCCAGTCCGGCTTGTCGGCGAAGCCGAAGTTGTACGGACCGGTCTTCATGTACTTGTCGAACGACTCGTACGTGCGGTGCGTGGCGATGTAGTAGTTGTCGTACTCGGTGGTGATCGAGCTGCCCTGGACGGTGAAGCCCACCGCGGTCCAGCCGTTCGCACCGCCCTCGGCACCGTCGGCGAAGACGGTGGTCGAGCCGTTGGTCACCTTGATGTCGTCGGCGAAGAAGCCCTGGCCGGCGACGGCGCCGTCGGTGAAGTAGTGGAACCGGAGGCTGACCGTCTTGTTCGCGAACGCGGACAGGTCGAACGTCGCCGGGACGAAGCCGCTGCTCGTGCCGTCGATGCCGTTGCCCTCGGCCGCGGTGGTGATCGAGCCCGGGATCGCCTTGAACCCGGTGCCGTCGTCCACCTCGACGTATGCGTAGTCACACGCGTCCGGGCCGCAGTCCTCGATGTCCCAGGCCGCCTTGAAGCTCAGCGTGGTCGTGCCGGCGGGAATCGACACGGACCGGGTGAGCGAGTTGTTCAGGTCGTCGCCGGAGCCGCTCCACCACGACTTGGTGCCCTCGGGCGGAACGGGCAGCTGGGTGACGATCTTCTTCTTCGGCAGCACGACGACGACAGCCTGCGGTTTCTTGCTGTTGTACTCGTGCGGGCCGAGATCGACCAGCTTGGTCTTGCCCGCCTGCACGGTCGTGTAGTTCAGCCAGCCGAGCTGAAGCTTGTCCCACGCGCCGAGGTCGGCGGCGCGGGCCGCGATGCCGTTGTCGCTGGGCAGGCTGACCCGGCTCTGCGCCATGATCGTCCACCAGTTCACCGGGTTCTCGGCGTTGCCGCCGGCGCCCGAGGTGTCGTAGTGGTCCGGCAGGCCGAGGTCGTGACCGTACTCGTGCGCGAACACGCTCAGGCCGCCGTTCTCCGGCTGGATCGTGTAGTCACGCACCCACAGGCCGGTGGTCCCGATCTGGGTCCCGCCGAGCTTGTTGAAGTCCGGGCCGCTCGTGAAGTTCTGGAACGCCGCCCAGCGGTGGCTCCAGATCGCGTCCTCGCCCTGGTTCGGGTCACCGTCGGCCTGGTCGCCGCCGGAGTGGACGATCTGGAAGTGGTCGATGTAGCCGTCCGGCTCGTTGAAGTCGCCGTCGCCGTCGTAGTCGAACCGGTCCCACTGGTCGTACGACGCGAGCGTCGCCTTGATCTGAGCGTCGGTCTTGCCCTGGGCGTGCTGCCCGTCGACCCACGCGTTGATCGCGTCCTGGATCAGGTACCAGGTGTTGCTGCAGACGTTGCTGCCGCACGGGTAGCCGTTGCTGCGGCCGTACCGCGCCTCGTTGTACGGCACCTTCACCCAGTCGGTGACGAGACCGTCGACGCTGTACCGGCCGGAGGACTGCCGCTCGTAGTACGTCTTCAGTGACTCCGCGCCGTTGCCGGTCGCGAAGTACATGTTCTGGAAGTACTGCTTGCTGAAGTCCTGGGTCCAGATGGTCGAGTTGTCGACCGCCCGGTTGGGCTGCGGGATCTCATTGTGCAGCGGCCCGTCGAACCGGGCCGGGCCCTCGACGGCCGGGTTCGTGTCCTGGTCCGGGTAGCTCGGGTGCCGGGTGTTGCCGAACTCGGCGAGCACCACGAAGATCTTGTCGGTCTTCTCCCGGGTCAGCTCCACGTACTTGTCGACGTGGCCCTTGCCCTTCTTGCCGACGTTGACGACCGTGCTCGCTCCGCGCTTCTCCGCCGTGGCCTGGCCCGACAGGACCTTGGAGATGGCGACCTCACGAGTCTCGCGCCGCTGCTCCTCCAACGGGTTGGGCAGCTCGTCGGAGGGTGTCGCGGCGTCGACGGATGGTGTCTGTTTGGCCGGAACCGCTAGCGCGGAGCCTCCGGCGGCGAACACCCCCATCCCCGACGCAAGCGTGAGACTCAGCAGTCCCACGGTCAACTTACGCACAGGTACCTCCCTGGTGGGGCATGTAAGCACCGAGGCAGCTGTCGATGCCTCGATGCACCTGTGGCGAGAGACTAGGTGCTCCGTGTTTCCCGCAAAGATCCACAACGGGGTGGCAGGGTCAGGAAAAGGGTGCTCGGGTCATTGAGCGCGGTCTTTCAACGCGGAGAGATCGTGGACGATCACATGCAGCCGCCCCGTCTGGATCCAGCCCTCCTCACGCAGCGTGCGCAGCGCCTTGGTCACGGCCTCCCGCGACGACCCGGTCCAGCCGGCCAGCTCGTCCTGCGACAGCGGCAGGCTGATCCGCAGTCCCTCGGGGGTCTGCTCGCCGAACCGCTCGGCCAGCTCGACCAGCCGCGCCGCCACCCGGCCGGTGGTGTCGAACGCGCCGAACTCGATGCGCTTGCGGTCGGCGTCCCGCAGCCGCCGGGTCAGCTCCCGCATCAGCAGGAACGACACGCGGGCGTGGCCCAGGAGATACCGCTCGAAATCCGGCGACGGCACCGACAGCGCGGTGACGGGCTCGAGCGCGGTCACGGTCGCCGAGCGCGGACCGCCGTCGATCGCCGACAGCTCCCCGAGCAGCGCACCGGGCCCGCGCACGGCCAGGACCACCTCGGTGCCGGAGGCGGTGTCGGAGGAGACCTTGGCCCGCCCGGACCGCAGCACGATCACCGTCTCGGACTGGCTGCCCTCGCGGTAGATGACCGCGCCGCGCTTCCACTGGCGGCGATGGCCGGCCGCTTCGAGGGCGGCCTGTTCATCGGCGTGCAGGAGGTCGAAGAACTCGGTCACGACCCATCTTGGACCGCATACGCCCGGACTGTCTGTCGGCGACCTTTCACTTCGAGGTCGCCCAGGAAAACGGTCCGGGCCTGGTCGGCGGCCGGCAGCGCGTCGTACGTGGCGCCGCCGATCACCACCTGGCCCGGTTCGGCGATCGTCTGCAGGCGGGCGGCCACGTTGACCGCGTCGCCCATCGCGTTGAACCCGCGCAGCAGCTCGCTGCCGATGTTGCCGACCAGCGCGGGGCCGGTGTTGGCGCCGACCCGGAACCGCGGCCAGTCCGGCCGGCCCTCGGCGATCCCGCGGACCGCCGCCTGCATCTGGAGCGCGGCCCGCACCGCCCGCGCCTCGTGGTCGGCCTGCCGGGCGGGCGCGTTGAACAGCGCGAGCAGCGCGTCGCCGACGAACTGCACGATCGTGCCGCCGTTGTCGAGGATGCAGGGGACGGCGACGCCGTGGTAGCGGTTCAGCATCTCGACGATGTCGCCCGGCTCCACCGCCTCCGAGAACGTGGTGAAGCCGCGCAGGTCGGCGAACAGGGCGGTGACGTCGACGAGCTGCCCGCCGAGGGCCGCCTGGTCCGGGTCGGCGAGCAGCGCCGCCGCCACGTCCGGCGACATGTACTGGCGGAACAGCGTGGAGAGCTCGCCGTACAGCCGGGAGTTCTCGAGGCCGATCGACAGCTGGTTGGCGAGGGTCGCGCGCAGCTCCGGCCGGCCCCCGGGCGGGATCCGCACCGCGCCCGCGACCTGCCCCTTGACGGTCAGCGGCAGCACGTCGTCGCCGCGCAGGTCGAGCCGGTTGTTGGACATCAGCCCGACCTCGACCGGGCCGAACGAGTCCTCGACGGCGCTCGTCGCGGCCCGCAGGAACTCGGCCTCGCCCTGCCCGACCCGCGCCTGCTCGCCGACCGTCACCAGCGCGTTGAGCTGCCCCGACAGCTGTCGCTCGGCGAGCAGCGCCGCCGCCGCCCGGTCGAGCACCGCGGCCTGCATCTCGGTCAGCCCGAACCGCTCGGCCATCCGCGCCGCGAGCTGCTCGGCCGGCGCGCCGCGCTCCGAGTCCTGGAGCGCGTCGACCAGCTCTTCCAGCGCCTTCGCGTACTGGGCCCGGATGCGCCGCTTGGTCTCCGCGACCGCGATCCCGTCGAAAAGCCCCGCTGCCGTGCCTTCCCGGCGGTACTGGACATAGGCCGAATATCCGACGAACAGGAACGCGAGCGTCAGGATGATGTGCCACTCCCACCAGGAGAGCCGCCACTTGTCCGCCAGGGTCACATTGATCATCGACTCGGCGAGCAGGACGAATGCCGTCACGATGGAGATCAGGACTGCGCTGGGGCTTCTGCGGTACTGCGAATAGAAGCGAATCGCGGCGATCACGTAGAGCGCCACCGCCACCCACGAGGCCCACACCAGCGCGCCCTCGACGTCGCGCACCTGGGTCTGCCGGTTCAGCGGCGGCAGGTCGAGCACCGACACGACCACCCACGCGAACAGCAGCAGCCCGAGCGCCGCCCGCAGCGCCAGCTGCCACCGCGTGATGCCGGTGGGCAGTCGCAAAGACGACAGCACGGCGAGCACCGAGCCGAAGATCAGGCCGACCGCCATGGCCGAGTCGAAGCCCGCGTTGGGGTGGCCGATCAGCACGCCCGGCGTCGCCAGCGCGTGCGCGAACAGGAACCCGGCCGCGGCCAGGAACACCAGCGAGACCAGGAACAGCCGCCCGTCTGCGCGGTGCTGGGCGGCGACGCTCATCGCCGTGCCGATCGCGACGTTCACCGCCGCCACCGTCACGACCAGCCAGAAGTGCGTCTGATGGTGCTGCCAGATGACGTCGGCGCCCGGGGTGGTGAGCAGGAGCCAGAGTCCGGCGATCGGCAGCGCGAGGTGCACGGCCCAGACGACGACGCGTGGCATCGACGCACCCACCCTTCACTGGTCACGTTGGCGACATTGCAGCAGTTGCGTTGTGCGTCTTTGGACGCAGACACGCTACGCCAACCTCGGTCTCATATTCACCGACAGCGCGTTCTGGCTGATTTGGGTCGGGGCCTGTCGGCTCTGGACCTGATCTGTGGGAGTACTCGATGAAGCTCAAGGGACCGATCATCACGCTCGGCGTCGGCCTGGTCGTTGCCGGCGCCATCTACACGCTGAACGTCGACCTCAGCAATGACGTCGCCCGCAACAACACCGCCGCTTCGGCGGCGGCTTCCGTCGCCACCTCGGCGGCGGCTGCCGCGCCGTCGTCGTCGCCCTCCGCGGTCGCCTCCTCGCCGGCGGTTGTCGGCGACGGCAGCGGGCCGGCCGGCCAGCAGGGCACGCAGACCTACGCGGGCTCGGTGAAGTCCGGCGTCGCGTCGCTCGCGATCGTGGTCAACAAGGGCAAGGCGATCGCCTACGTCTGCGACGGCAAGTCCGCCGAGGCGTGGCTGGAAGGCACGATGGCCAACGGGCAGATCGACCTGAAGGGCCCGAAGGGCAGCCTCAAGGGCACCTACGGCAACGGTGTGGTCTCGGGCAGCGTCACCGCGGGCAGCAAGACGTGGGAGTTCGCGATCAAGCCGGCGGCTCCGCCGTCGGGCCTGTACCGCTCGGCGACGGCGCTGCGTAACCGCCTCGACGCGAGCTGGGTCGTCCTCCCGGACGGCACCCAGGTCGGCGTCGACATCACCGGCGGCACGGCGAAGCCCGCGCCCGCGTTCGACATCAACTCCAAGACCGTCACCGTCGACGGCACCGTGATCACCATCGAATCCTCGACCCCGGCCGCGTAAGGGAGCGCTTGCGATGTCTACCCCCATGGACGACTCCTGGCCCACGCCGGCTCCGGTCGCGCCGCCGGTGGCCACCCCGGTCCCCCCGGCTTCGCCGCCCACCTCGAAGACCGCCGCGACGCTCATCGTCCCCGTCCTGGTCGGCTGCCTGGTGGCCGCCACCCTGGGCGTGTACGGCAAGCTCCACGAGCCGACGGGCATCGCGGTGAACGTGGCGGGCTTCTCCAGCCCGCAGACGGTCAAGGTCTGGCTGGCGACGCTGGCCGGCTTCCTGGCCCTCGTGCAGCTGTTCACCGCCCTGGTGATGTACGGCAAGATCAAGCTGTTCGCCGGCGCCTCCTGGCTCGGCGCGGTCCACCGCTGGTCGGGCCGCCTGGCGTTCATCACCTCGATCCCCGTCGCGCTGCACTGCCTCTACGCGCTGGGCTTCGCGAACTACGACACCCGCGTCCTGGCCCACTCCTTGCTGGGCTGCTTCTTCTACGGCACGTTCGCCACGAAGATGCTGCTCCTGGCCAAGAAGGGCGTCCCGAACTGGGCCCTGCCCGTCTTCGGTGGCCTGGTCTTCACGGCGCTGTCCGGCCTGTTCGTCACCTCCGCGCTGTGGTTCTTCACCACCTTCGGCGTCAAGTTCTGAAAGGGCTGCACAAGACATGAGCAACCAGACAACACGCCGATCGCTCCTGGCCGGCACCGCCGCGGCGGGCATGACAGCGGCCTTGGCCGGCTGCGCCGCATACGGCGACACGGGCACCAGCGGCTCCACGGGCACCGACGCAGGCACCACCGGCGGCGGCGCGGGCGGAACGACCGGCGCCGACGCTGGAGCCGGCGCCAGCACCGGCAACGGCGGTGGTGGCGGCGGCACCGGTTTCGCCAAGACCAGCGACATCCCGGTGGGCGGCGGCAAGGTCTTCGAGAACGAGAAGATCGTGGTAACCCAACCAACGGCAGGCACGTTCAAGTGCTTCACCGCAATCTGCACCCACGCCGGCTGCGTGGTGGGAGACGTCTCCGGCGGCACGATCAACTGCCCGTGCCACGGCAGCAAGTTCAAGGTCGCCGACGGCTCGGTGGCCGGCGGCCCGGCGAAGAAGGCGCTGGCCGCGGTGGCCATCAAGGTGGACGGCGACGCAATCAAGAAGGCCTGACTCCCACAGAGGTCGAGCGCCCGGCCCCCGTCCGACAAGGACGACGGACCGGGCGCTCGGCTGCCCACCCCGACTCCAACGGCAGCGCCTCCGCCCTCGGCCCTGCCAGCGGCCCGGACCATGGCTCCGGCCCGCGGCCTCCACGGCCTGGACCCCTGGCTCCGGCCCGTGGCCTCCGCGGTCTGGACCCCTGGCTCCGGCCCGTGGCCTCCGCGGTCTGGACCCCTGGCTCCGGCC